>CAYXMS010000017.1:0-31920 GCA_964466185.1 uncultured bacterium | reverse complement strand
AAAGAATGCCGGTTAAAGTGAATTTTAAAAAAGATGGGTAGAATTGCCGCTTACAGATACTAGGCTGAAGCTATTTTGTAGCTCGAAAAACTCAACAGGAACAATGTTGCCCAGCCCATAGCATAAATCGCCTCTTTGAAAAACCTCTGTCAGAGTTCCCATCAAAACTTCCCTTAAATGTAATTAGGATATTAAAATTGCAGCTTCTGAAAAAAGCTCCAGTGCTTGTTGCGCACTGAAACGCTTTTGAGGATCTAGTTTAAGCAGGCCTTTAATTAAAGGCTTCAAAACAGAATAATCCTTTGATCCAATCAACTGGATATTGATTTGTTCTGCCTCTTGCCATTGCCATTGTAGTGTGAATCCCTCTTTTTTCGCCTCTTCTTCATGCAATGTTATCAATTTTTGGTTATCCTCAGTATTTTTCCAAACACCTAAAATCGTTCCATCGCTTTCCATAGTATCAATATAATCATCTATCATCTGATCTATCTGCTGTTGATAATTCTCAAACAATAAAGCGTATTGCTCTGTCGATAAAGCGTCTTGCTCTGTTGCACCTGCATTCTTCTGTGCTTCCTGCACTGCTCTTGTCAAAAGAACTATTTTTTCAAATAAAGAATTTTGATTAATTTTGTTCATTAAACTATATTCCTCACATCCGCACTTTCCGCCTATGCAATAAAATAAAATAACCCCCAATGCCCACATATCTACTTTGCTGTCTTGAGGCCTTAGTAAAAAGATTTCCGGAGCCATATATTCCGGTGTGCCTTTTTGCTGCTTCCAAATTTTTCTAACATTATCATGGCTTAAGCCAAAATCAATTAAAGTTATTTCAGAATCAGTGTTAATAAAGCTTTGATTAGGATCTGTTAGTTGACAAAGCAAATTCTCCATTTTTAAATCTGCATGCACTATTCCAATATCGTGATCTTCTTGATCTTTTAAATTATGCAAAGCGTCTAAAGTTCTCAGAACCTGAGAAATGATACATCCTATTTCATGCAAAGCAAAAACAGGAAACGTTTTTTGCTTTAATATTTCAGCTAAATCCATACCCTTATCTTGCATGATAATGCCATCATGATCATCGCCAAGCACAGTAACTTCTTCTAATAATTCCACAACTCCAAAAACTTGATAGTCTCTACACCTTTTTAAATAAAAAATTTCTTGAGCTTTTTCTTCTTGAGAAGCATTTTCATTGTTATTATAGCTCATTTCTTTTGTCATTTTAAAAAATTTAAGCGCCACTTTTTGCGTCTTCCACATTCCTTTGATAAAATAACCATATTTACCCATAGTTTTGGAATGAAGTCTGATGTCTGTTACGGGAATAATTTGTTTTCTAGCTGGATCCTTGCTTTTTAAATACAGAATGTTTTCAGTTTTAATTTGGGCAAAATTAAAAAAAGTCAAAGGCACTAGAACAACAGAAACAAAGAAATTAACCGGCACAGCAGCTGTTAGCAAACAGCCAAGATTTAACAAAATAACTGAAACCAGAACAATTTTTTTTTCTAAGTCTCCTTTTTTCGTTTCCAGATCTTTTTGGCAAAGAGCCACCTTTTCTTTCATACTGCTCAACAAAGACAATGGGACAATCACGATTGTAAAAAACAGGCCGGGAATAGAAATAGTAACAGCAGAAATACCAATATCGACTAATAACACAGCTGTTATTAGAACAACCTTTTTGGTTTGAGGGTTAAACTTAGCTTCATTTAAAGAAGTTCTCAATTGAAAAAAAGAAGAAGAAAAAAGCCTGGAAACCCTTCTGCTTAAAGAACCCACAAAAAAATCGGGATTTATATTATAAAGATTTAAACGGCCTACAAAACCATTATTAGATCCTGCATTATGATCTGTTAAATAAGCTACTCTTGTTCCAGACTCTCCAGCCATAGATCCCTATTATTTTGTGCACGGTTTAATATTAAAGGATTATCCGAACCAAAATTTTATTTGACTGATTAAAAAAAAAACAAGATAAAAAAAACGCACTTAAAAAAGTGCGTTTTTTTAATTTATAATTTTCAAACTCACAAGCGTTTTTAAACTCGCAAACTCAAATCAATTAGCTAGCTTCTTGTCCAAAAGGCTTTTTATCTAAATGATTTTCTTTGTATTCGCGGATATCATTAGCATGAATAACCCAAGCAGCGCCTTTGCGAGAAGCTTTTAACTGACCTGTACGAGTAGCATAATAAATTTTCTGAGCAGGAACTTTAAGCATAGAAGCTGTTTGATTAATTGAGTAATAGCCTTTTTCGTTATCGAATAAAAGCTCGCCATCAAAAATAGACTTAGTACGTGAATATTTATTATTTTTATATTCTTCCAAATCTTCTTTTCTAATCGTCCAACGAGTAGAAGATTTGTTGGCCTTCAATTTTTTTTGCTTAATAGCAACATAAATAGCCTGACGAGTTACACCTTGGCGTCTAGCAGCTTCGGTAATAGAATACTCGTTTTTTTCTTCTACTTCAGGAGTTACCTGGATGGTAGTCTCCCAATTTTTTTCCATATTATCCATATTATTTTCCTCCAATTAATATCTAATTATTTTATTTTTATTTTGTTTTTCAATTAGATTTAATAAATATTATAACAATAATAAAGCTTTTATTACAATCTGGTTTTTTAACTTTTTCTTAACACTTTCCTATGCTTTTCTTAATGTTTTCTTGTCAAAACTCCAACACGCTGACTATTAACAATTAAGCGTTGTCGCAAAGAGGCTCTTTTTGCTATATTAAATTCTACAGAACAAGCAAAGGAATTTTTTATATGCGATACTGTGGGTTTTTATTGCTATTTTTCAGCTGTCTTTTTAGTACCCAACAGCCAGAGCTAAATGAGACTATTGTCAAGCGGAAAATTTCCGAAATAATGCAGTATCATGTTTATTATAAGAAACTTACAATAAATCTAATAGACCGAATTTTAGATAATTTTTTAACCGAGCTGGACCCTTCCAAAACCTATTTTATCAAAACTGACATTGAAAAATGGACAACTCCTTCCCATGAAACTAAAAAGCGCTTTTTAAAAGATTTTCAAGAAGGCAACTACAGCAATTTCAATGCTCTTTTCAACAAAATGCTTTTTGCAATCAAAAGAGAACATCGGCTCATGGCCCGAATCAATCGCCTCCCCCTTCCACAAAACCCTAATTCAGAAGAACTTAAAGATATAAAATGGGCGAGAAACGAACAAGATCTGATTAAACGTCTTTTAACAATAAAAGCTTTACAAATCAAAGCTGCCAGCAAGCTGACAGATGAACCTAGAGAGTTATTTTTAAAAAGAATAGAAAAATATCGCCGCTACCATGAGGATCTACTGGTCAAAACCACCAAAGATGAACGCAAGAAACTGATACTCAGCTACATACTAAAAGCAACCTGTTTAGCCATGGATGCTCATACTAATTATTTTACCCCATGGGAGGCTAAACAATTTATTATCCAAGTACAGGAAAAACTAGTTGGCATTGGGGCTTTGTTAAAAGACTCTTTAGACGGTTTTGAGATAATGAGTATTTTAGAAAAATCTCCGGCTGAAAAAAGCAAGAAACTAAAAATCAAAGACAAGATTATAGCTGTTGACGGCAAACCGGTGATTGGTATGAGTCTGCCCGACGCTGTCGAATTAATAAGAGGGCAAGCCGGTACAAAAGTTATTTTAACTGTTTTAAGGACAAAGGAAAATTCTAAGGAAACGGAAAAACTGGATATTGCTATTATCAGAGAAGAGATTGTTTTAGACAATCTGCGAGTGAACAGTTCCTATCAGCCTTATGCCGACGGCGGCATTGCTTATTTGCATTTAAACTCTTTTTACCAGGATCAAAAAAGCTCTTCAGCAGAAGATTTGAAAAAAGCCCTGGAAAAAATTCAAACAAAAAACAAAGTTAAAGGCGTCATCCTGGACTTGAGAGGCAATGCTGGAGGACTACTGCCCCAAGCAGTAGCAGTTGCTGGTTTATTTATCCAAAAAGGAGTCATTGTTTCTATCAAAGACAACACCGGCAGAATTCAACATTTACGCAATGAACAAAGTCCTGTCTTTTATGACGGGCCTTTAATCATCTTAATTAACAAAGCATCAGCTTCGGCCGCTGAAATTGTCGCTCAAACTCTGCAAGATTATGGACGAGCCTTAATTGTAGGAGACAAAAACTCTTTCGGCAAAGGATCTTTTCAGACCTTTACTTTAGATCCCTCCCAATCGAAAAACACTGTTAACCCAGAAGGCGAATATAAAGTTACCAGAGGCCTTTATTATACGGTTTCAGGAAAAAGCCCTCAGCTTTTAGGAGTGCAGGCAGACATAGTTGTTCCCGGTATTTTATCAGAGCAAAAAATTGGTGAACAAGAATTAAAGTATCCTTTAAAAAATGATTCTATCGACCCTTCTTTTAACGATGATCTGACGGATATTCCGAAGGCTTTCCGCCCTAAAGTGGAAATTTTTTATAAAAATAATTTACAAGGCATACTAACTACTTACACTAATTTTTTAGAGCTGCTTAAAGAAAATTCTCAAATAAGACTCCAGCAAAACCAAACATATCAAAAATTTTTAAAAGAACTGAAAAACAAAAATTTCGATGCCCCTGCCATCGATATTTTTATTGGAGTCGATCTCCAATTGTTAGAATCTTATAACATTTTAAAAGATTTAATTTATTTTTTAGAAATCAGCGAAAAAAAAGCAGTCAATGATTGATCAAAAGGCGAAAATTTAGGAAAATAATTCTTATTTTAAAGTCAATCACCCCTCTTTAAAGAAGAGGCTTGAGCTGTGAGGCACAAGAGAAACTGGTTAATTAAGAAGCACCAAGGAAACTTTACACAGAAATTAATAAAAATAACAGGTTGCTAAAAAGTTACAAAGCAGGTTAAAAAAATGAAAGTCAGAACACGCATAGCGCCCTCTCCTACCGGCGATCCGCATGTAGGAACCCTTTACAGTGCTTTATTCAATTATGTTTTCGCCAAGCATTACAGCGGCGAATTTGTCATGCGCATTGAAGATACAGACAGAAAACGCTCCCAAAAGATTTTTGAAGAAGAAATTTTTACTGCTTTAAAATGGGCCCATATTCAATGGGATGAAGGGCCGGATGTCGGCGGAGACAAAGGTCCTTACCGCCAATCTGAAAGGTTGGACATTTATCAAAAATACGCCCAAAAGTTGCTAGATGAAGGAAAAGCCTATAAATGCTTTGCTACAGCTGAAGAGCTTAAAGAAATGAGGGAAGTGGCCCAAAAACTCGGCCGCAAACAGGGCTACGACCGCAGATACCGCAATCTCTCTATAGAAGAAGTTAAACAAAGAGAAACACAAGGGCAAAAATATGTTGTGCGTTTAAAAGTACCTTTAACAGGAGAATGCGAATATTTTGACGAGGTTAAAGGGCGCATTACCTGCCCATGGAACGAAATAGACGATCAAATTCTGCTTAAATCAGACGGCTTTCCCACCTATCATTTAGCAGTTGTCGTAGACGATCATTTAATGGGCATAACCCATATTATCCGCGGCGACGAGTGGCTGACCTCTACTCCCAAACATGTTTTGCTTTATGAATATTTTAACTGGGAAAAACCTACCTTTATCCATCTCCCTTTACTTTTAGGAAAAGACGGCAGAAAAATTTCCAAAAGACGCAACCCCACTTCGATCAATTACTATAAAAATAGCGGCTTTCTACCGGAAGCTTTAGTTAATTTCCTGTCTTTGATGGGTTATTCCATGTCCGAAGACAAAGAAATTTATTCTTTAGAAGAGCTAATCGAAAATTTGGATCCCAAACGTTTTGGCAAATCCGGAGCTATTTTCGATTTGCAAAAGCTGGAATGGCTAAACCAAAAATACATTATCAACAACCTCAAAGAAAAAGATCTGCTAAAACAGTTAAAAGAGCTTTATCTAAACAACACCTTTTTAAATCAAATTATTCCGCTGGCGCACACACGCATTAAAACATTTGGCGATTTTTTCGACCTTTGCGATTTTTTCTTCAAAAACAATCTCGAATACAAAGAAGAGCTGTTTCCCTTAAAACGCGCTGACAAACCAACCATCTGCCAGCTACTGCAAACAGTTTTGTGGTTTTTAGAAAACAACAATGACTTTACTGCTAAAAATGTAGAAGCAGCCTCTCATAAAGCAGCAGAAATTTTTGAGCAAAACCATAAAAAAGTTGTCATGGCTTCTCTTTTTGCTTGCATTATGGGAAAAAATTTTGGCCCTTCCTTATTTGAATCTGTAGAAATTTTAGGAAAAGACCGCGTCCGTGGCAGATTTTTAAAAACAATTGAATTTTTAGGAGGCCTTTCAGAAAAAAAAATAAAACAGCTGCATCAAACCCTAGAAAAGTCTGTTTGTTCCTCTCAAAAAACCCAAACAGCAACTTAAAAGATCCACAATAGCCGGTCTGATATACATATGGCCTATTTGATTTTGTTATTCTTCGTCTGTTTCATCTACCGTTTCTTCATTAACATCGTCTGTATGGGAAATCATGTAACTGCGCTGCGTACCAAGCCCAGAACTGCAACTGGTAAATAACAGGCTTAAAAAAAGTAAAAAATATACCATAAACGCCTATGATTAAATTTTAGTTTATGCTTTACCTATAAGAAAAAAGAGAGAAAATGACTAGTTATAATTTTAAAAATCCCTTTTTAGCCGCTTTGAAACAAAAAAAAGAAATTTCTCATGCGCTTTCTTTGAAAAAGACCTATCACTTGGTATTTGATATTAAAGGCTCAAATCTATCTTATAATCCGGGGGACTGTGCTGTTATTTTTCCTCAAAATGATCCGGAAATTGTAGAAAACTGCTTAAAATATTTAAATATTTCCGCCTCTACGCCCTATTTTGATCCCCGCTCTAAAACAAATTACAGCGCAAAAGATTTTTTAACTTATAAGGCTAATATAAACAAGCTCACTTCAAAATTGCTTAAAAAATTTTATCTAAGCCAGAAAAATTCACAAAAAAAACAAAAATTATCTGCTCTGGTTGAAGATGAAAAAAACCTGAAAAATTACTTAAGCAATCACCATTTGATTGATCTTTTAGAAAAATTTTCTAACGACATGCTAACTTTTGAAAACATTTTTTCCGAACTTCTGCCTTTGATCCCCCGTTTTTACTCGATTTCGTCCTCTTTAAAAATGTACCCTGACGAAATTCATTTAACGGTCAGTTATTTGACATATCAAACAGAAGATGGCAAAAAACGCTTCGGCGTTGCCTCTCATTTCATGACGCAGCTGGCCCAGCCCTTTTCAACTCCGATTCCCCTTTACATTCAGCCTAACCCCCATTTTCAGCTGCCCAAAAACAACCTTCCCATTATTATGATCGGCGCCGGCACAGGCATTGCACCTTTTATGGCTTTTTTACAAGAAAGAAAATCTTTGTCTGCCAAAGGTCCAAACTGGCTTTTTTTGGGAGAAAGAAAAAAAGCCTATGATTTTCTTTATGAGATTTTTTTTAAAAAGCTGGAAAAAGAAAAGTTTTTAAAACTGACGACTGCTTTTTCCAGAGACCAAAAAGAAAAGGTCTATGTCCAGCACCGCCTTTTACAGCATCAAGATGATGTTTGGGACTGGATAAATCAACAGGCTGTTATTTACGTCTGCGGAGATGCAAAATACATGGCTAAAGATGTAGAAGAGGCCTTAAAAACCATCATCATGAAAAAAGCTGCCCTATCCGACAGGCAAGCCTGTCAATTTCTCTACAAACTGCGAGAAGAAAAAAGATATCTCAAAGACGTTTATTAAAAGGCTTGTAGAAACCGCTTTTTTTGAGAATTGTTCAACAAGCCTTAAAAACTAGCCTTTTCTTTTAAAAAACTGAATTTGATTTTCATGTTTTAAAGCAGCCGTTTTTGTTTTAAAAGTGCCTAAATTACGGCGTTTACCGGTTTTAGGATTTTTAGAACGCGAATAAAGGCGGTACTTGCCAGACTTTAATTTCCTAATCATGTTCTAGCCTCTCCTTGTTAAATCCAGCAATAACCTATTTGGATTTAACTAGCAAAGAACAAAAACACTGAATTCCCTCTCCGCAGCCGAAATCTGTCAGTCCTTCTCCGGAAGTAACAGTAATACCTATGCGGTCTTTATCAATTTGCAAAATTTCAGCTAGGCTCTGTCTCATTTCTTCTATTTTTTTCTGCATGCGTGGAGATTTGGCTTCTAAAGCAATAGCTACATTTTCTATCTGCCAGCCAGATAAAGACTGTAGTGCTTTTTTAACATAAACAGCAGAATCTGTAATGCCGTCTTTTTGAAAAAGCTCTTTAGCTATTTTACCCAAAATGGGAGCATGGGTAATTGAAGTAATGCTATTACAAAGAGCATGCAAAACTACATCTCCATCCGAATCCGCAGCCAGACCGGGCTCATCATCAAACAAAAGACCCGCTAAAATTAAAGGTTTTGACTGATCGGGATTCAAAAACCTGTGGCTGTCCTGTCCGAGCCCTGTGCGAAACGTAATATTTTTTTCTGTCATAAACAAAAATTCCTTGTTGCTTTTAATCTCTTTTAGCAAAAAAAAAAATTTTTATATAAATAAAATTTATATTTACGATTAAAGACCCAAGAAAACCAACCATTTTAATGGTTGGATGAGTTGTGTCAAAATATTTCTTTCTTCAAAAACTTTAAATAGTTTAAATTTATATTTTGCTTTTTGCGAATAATGTCTTTAAGACATTTCTGTTCTTTAGAAAGTGTCTAGGGTTCTTTGAAAAATCCTTCAAAGGTAAAACACTATAGTAAATAAACTTCTAAAGTAAAAAAATAATGAGAAGGGATATCTTCTCTTAGCTTAGATATTGTAAGACTTGAGAGATCAAGCGAATATTGTTTGAAGCTAGAATCCAACGTTCTTTAGACGTTAGAGCATATCAAATAAAATTATTTTACTCCCCATAAAAAAGGAAGCTTAAAAACATAAATGTCATCATTAATTATCAAAGGCGGAACAAGACTGGAAGGAAAAATCACTGCGCAAGGCGCTAAAAACACCGCTTCCAAACTATTAATTGCTTCTTTAATTTCGGACAAAAAATGTACTTTTTATAACGTTCCGAACATATCTGAGATTGATATTACTAAAGCTCTTTTAGAAGAGCTGGGATCTGAAATTTTCTGGGATAAAAAACAAAAAATCATCCAAATTTCTACTAAAGAAATTATTTCCAGCCAAGTCTCGCAAAAATTCTCCGGCGCTAACCGCATGCCGATTTTAATTTTAGGATCTCTTTTGAACCGTGTCAAAGACGAAATTATCGTACCGACTGTCGGCGGAGACAATCTAGGTAAAAGACCGCTTAATTTTCATATTGAAGCTTTGCAAAAACTCGGTGCCAAGGTGGAGTATTTTACCAGTCTAGAAAAAAAATTTTATGCTGCCAAAGTCCAAGAAAAAGGGCTTGTCGGCAATATTATTAATCTGCCCTACCCTTCTGTAGGAGCTACTGAAAATGTCATACTGGCAGCTATTAAAGCCAAAGGCATGAGCGTCATTAAAAATGCCGCTATCGAACCGGAAATTTTCGATCTGATTCTTTTTCTGCAAAAATTAGGGGTTAACATTACTGTTGATACCAATCGTATAATTTACATATATGAAACTAAAAAATTCTACGAAGTAGAACATGAAATTTTAACCGACCGCAATGAAGTCGCCTCTTATGCTTTAGCCTCTATCGCCACCAAGGGCAGGGTTTTTATCGAAAGGGCCCAGCATTTAAACATGATTGCTTTTTTAAACAAATTAAGAGAGCTCGGCGGCGGTTTTACTGTTAAAAAAAACGGCATTGATTTTTTTTATCAAGGCCCTCTGAAAGGAGGCCTACATATTGAAACCGATGTCCATCCCGGTTTTATGACCGATTGGCAGCAACCGTTCGGCGTACTTTTAACCCAGGGCAACGGTTCTTCGATCATTCATGAAACCGTCTACGAGAAACGTTTTGATTATATTCGTATTTTAAATGCCATGGGTGCGCAAATCGAGCAATTCTCTCAATGTCTGGGAGGTAAAGCATGCCGATTTGCCGCGCAAAACTATTTGCATAGTGTTGTCATCAAAGGGCCAACACAGCTCAAGGCCAAAGATATCTCCATCCCTGATTTAAGAGCCGGCTTTGCCTATGTGATGGCAGCTTTAATTGCCGACGGAAAATCTAAGATTTCAAAAATTCATTTTATAGACAGAGGCTATGAAAATATTATACAGAAATTGCTGGCTTTAGGAGCGAACATATCCACCTCTTCCACAGCTGATAAAAAAGAAAACCCTTTAAAAGCTTTTTTACACAAAAATAAAAAATAAATAAAAGAAGCTTTTTATAATTATTTTCCTTAAAATAAATTGTCTTAAAACTGTTTAATTTTATTTATTAAAAAATATTTTTAAATCATATGTCTTTTTATAATTATACGAAAAAAAAAGATTTTTATTTTACTGATTTAAAAAAGCTCTTAAATTTTTTAAATTTTAAACAAAACCAGCTTAAAAAAATTGATCTTTCTTCTGTTTATCCTCTAAAAATAACTCATCATCTGGCTCAAAAAATCCAGAAAAATAATTTCACCGATCCTCTTTTTCTACAATTTATACCTTTAAAAGAGGAGCTTAAAAAAAACCGGGGATTTGGTCTGGACCCTGTTCAAGACAGCTGTTTTTGTCGGGGGAATCTTTTACAAAAATATCAAAACAGAGCGCTTTTGCTTTGCACGGAAAGCTGTTTTTTACATTGCCGTTTTTGTTTCCGCCGCCATTTCCTGCCTTCAAAAACAGTCTCTGTTTTTAAATCCAAAAATTTTGTTTTTGAGCTAGGCGAGATCCAAAAAAACAAAAACTTAACCGAGATCATTCTCTCCGGCGGAGATCCTCTCACACTTTCCAACCCAACTTTAAAAAGAATTTTTTCAGATTTGGAAAACATTTCCCATATTAAAAGAATCAGAATTCATACCCGCGCTATAACAGCCTGTCCAGAAAGGATTGACTCTGTTTTACTATCAATATTTGCAAAGCTGAAAAAGCCTCTTTATTTTGTAACTCACATCAACCATCCCAATGAAATAGACCAAAAAACACTACAGGCAATTACAAAGCTGAAAAAAACTAAAACTGTTATTTTGAATCAAACAGTTCTGCTGAAAAATATAAACGACAATCTATCTGTTTTATATTCTCTGGCAGAAAAACTAGCTAATGCAGGAGTACTTTTTTATTATCTCCATCAACTGGATCAAGTACAGGGAGCTTTTCATTTTAAAGTCAAAAAGGAAAAAGGCTTGCAGCTGATCAAGCAATTAAGAACAAAAACTTCCGGCTATGCTGTCCCTCAATATGTTCAAGAAATACCTTTTGAAAAACATAAAACCGTTTTAATTTAACTTGCCTTCAATTTTTTTATTTTTTACTCTGTTTAAAAATTTTTATATTTTAATTATTAAAGAGAGTTTTTATGTTAAAAAAAATTGGATTTTTAGGATTATTTTTAGCAGCTGTTAGTTTATCAGCCGTCCTTCCCGATGCATCTTTATTTCTAGATGAAGTTGAAAAACAAAATGTTATAGGAGCAGAAAATCTACTTGCTGATGTCAAAGATTTATCTGAGGCCGAACTTTTCACCGCACAAATAACTGAACTGTTAAAGCAAAAATATAAAATCAAAATTAACAAAAAAGAAATAGCCAAAAGTGCTATGCAAGACATTTCTTATCATCAACTGGTTAGCAAAACCAAACAGCAAGTGAAAAACCCCGTCAATAAATATATACTAAAAAAAACCCGCAAAAAATTTGGCCTTTCTTTTAACGTAAAAAAAGCAGATCAGAAATTAAAACAATTATCTAATACAATCGGGGAAGAAAAAACACTCAAACAAAATCTGACCCTAGTTCACAATTTCCAGAGTTTTTTAAGAGGAATCGGCTTTACTGAAGAGCGAAATCTAGAAGATCTGGATCCAGAGCTATTAGCTCCTTTTACAAAAATTTTAACCGGCGCCTTACTTTGCCATGTAAAAGATTCACGATATAATACAACCGGCCTTTTTTTAATCGCTTCGGGCGTCCACACCGGCATGAAAGAAATTAAAGCTAAAGAACTTTAAAAAACTTAAAGTTTTAGGATAATTCTCAAGGATCCTCGGTACTTTATTGCCGAGAGGATGTCATAGAGCAAATTGCCATTTTCTAAAGCAAGAGGCCTGAGTCATCAGGCCCAAAGGAAAAGACCAATGGCTCTTAAAAGACCGGCAGGTCTTAAACCGGTTGATTAGATTTATTTTTTTGTCTTTGCTTGCTAGCTAATATTGCTTATCTAAAAAGACTTTATTCTTTATAATTATATTTTATACGAACCTATTTTAATAAGAAAATTTATATACTTATTTAAAAAATCAATCAAAGTTTTGGTAAATAAGAAAATGCTGATATCGTTAATTGAAGAAAAGCTAAGCAAAGCTTTAAAAGAGGCTTTTTGTACAGATTCCAAATCTACTCTGTTGCCAGAGAATACTCAAAACACACTAAAGGCAGAAATCTCTCTTTGCCAAAATGAAAAATTTGGACATTACCAATGCAATAATGCTTTTGCTTTAGCCAGGCTGTTAAAAAAACCACCCCGCAAGATAGCTGAAACGATTGTTGCTTATATTGACCCTGTTGACAAAGACCTTTTTTCTAAAATAGAAATTGCCGGCGCTGGTTTTATCAATCTCAGTTTAAAACCCCAATTTCTCTCCCGTCATTTAAATACGAAAGTACGTAAAAGCCCTCTTTTGGGAGCTGATTTTTTTCCTAAAACCAAAAAGATTATTGTGGAATTTTCTTCTCCCAATGTGGCCAAAGAACTGCACGTCGGTCATTTAAGATCCACGATTATAGGGGATTCTCTAGCCAGGCTATTTGAATTTTTGCAGCAAAATGTCTTAAGACTGAATCATATTGGAAACTGGGGAACCCAATTTGGTATGCTGATTGCTTATCTTAACGAGAAAAAAATTTTAGATTACGACCGAATCAGTTTATCTGAGCTAACTGAAATTTATAAAGCCGCCAAGCAAAAATTTGATCTGGACAGCGCTTTTAAAAAAAGATCCCATCAAGCAGTAGTTGCTTTACAAAGCCATGAGGCAAAAGCTTATCAAAACTGGCTGGAAATCTGTAAAATTTCCCGTCGGGCATATGAAAAGATCTATCAGCTTTTAGATATTCAAATTACTGAACGAGGAGAATCTTTTTACAATCCTGTTTTGCCAGAAGTGGTCCAAGATTTAGAAAAGAAAAAACTGGCAATTGAATCGGAAGGCGCCAAATGCGTATTCCAAGAGGGCTTTGCCAGCCGCGAAGGAGGCCTTTTTCCTTTAATCATTCAAAAATCAGACGGCGGATATACTTACGACACAACAGATATCGCCGCCATGAAACAGAGATCTTTAGAAGAAAAGGCCGACCGCATTATTGTAGTAACAGATGCCGGACAGAGCACCCATTTTAAAATGATTTATGCAGTTTGTATAAAAGCCGGCTATTTAGATCCTGAAAAATGTGAATTTAACCATGTACCTTTTGGATTGGTTTTAGGCCCTGACGGCAAAAAGTTTAAAACTAGAGAAGGCGAGACGGAAAAATTAATCGACCTTTTAAATGGCGCGGTGGAAAAAGCCAGCGAGCTTTTAGAACAAAGGCAAAAAGCACTTCCAGAAGAGGAGAAGTTATCTGCAACAGAAAAAAGCAGGTTGGCCAAAATTTTAGGTATTAATGCGATTAAATATGCCGATCTTTCCTGCAACCGGGTCAAAGATTACCAGTTCAGCTATGAACGCATGCTCAGATTTGAAGGCAATACTGCTTCTTTTTTACTTTATTCTTATGTCAGGATCATGGGAATTCAAAGAAAAATTGAGAATAATGTAGAAAAACTGGCAGCGGAGGCTCAAATTGATCTGGAGCATCCTTCAGAAATTTCTTTGGGATTGCATTTGGCTAGGTTTTCGGAAGTTTTATTTGAAGTACAAAAAGATCTGCTGCCCCACAGACTTTGCGATTATCTTTTTGAACTGGCGGAAAAATTCAACAGTTTTTTCAGAGACTGCCAAGTTGTGGGCACGGAAAAACAAAAACCAAGATTTGCCCTTTGCTTTTTGGCTTCTCGAATTTTAAAGCAAGGTTTTTCTATTCTGGGTTTAAAAACAGCTGAAAGAATGTAATATTTTTTGATATCTATACTATTTTTGTATTTGATTCCGATACAAAAGCGTATTTTATTGACATACTCCAACGTCTAAAGAACATTAGAATATGTCAAAGATTTTACCGATTTTAGGATTTTTAAGAACACGAATAAAGGTGATATTTTCTAGATTTTAATTTCCCAATCATCAATTAAAACTCTTTTTTAACGCTAATTTAATGATGAAAACAAGGTTTTTCCGTTCTTTTCCCTATGCCATATTTTATTTTATATTCGCTAAATTCAATAGCTGCTTTATCTGTAGAAATTTTATTCTTTTCGGCAATTTGATAAATGGAAATTAAAGTATCATAAATTTTTTCAATCTGATTTCTGGATTTGCTAGAAGAATAGCCTTCTTTAGTAACTTCCCAAGAGACATTAATCAACCCGCCGGCATTAATCACAAAATCAGGAGCATACAAAATATTTTTCTTTTTCAGAAGATCGCCATGCTCCGGCCTTAAAAGCTGATTGTTAGCGCAACCTGCAACTATTTTGCAGTTTAAACTATTTAAAGTCTGATCATTAATAATAGCGCCCATAGCACAAGGAGCAAACACATCGCATTCTTGTAAAAAGACCTGATCGCCAGGAACTGTTTCAAAATTAAACTTTTTCTTAAGCTCTGCCACTTTAGCCTGATTAACATCAGAAATTACTACTTTGGCCCCATTCCAAAAAAGCAGCTCGGCTAAAATCTCGCCTACGCTGCCAACTCCTTGGATAACAACTTTTTTATCTTTGACTGATCTGGAACCGTATATATGCATTAAAGCCGACTGGATGCCTCTAAAAACACCCCAGGCAGTAAAAGGAGAAGGATTACCCGAGCTTTTGACATGCTCAAGCCCAACTGCATAACGCGTAGCTTTACGAATAACAGTCATATCCTTAACCGTACAGCCGACATCTTCTGCGCAAATATAATGGCCTTGCAATTTATCTACTGCTTTACCGAAAGCCAATAAAAGATTTTCCGTTTTATCCGTTTTGGGATCGGCCATAATCACGCTTTTGGCTCCGCCGAAACCAACGCCTGAAATAGCGGCTTTATAAGTCATTCCCTTAGAAAGACGGAGCACATCTTCCAAAGCCTGGTCAAACGATTGATAAGGATAAATTCTGATTCCCCCTAGTGTCGGGCCCAAATTGGAATTGTGAATGGCGATAATGGCTTTTAATTTAGCTTTTTCATGGGTGATTTTAACAACCTTTTCATATCCATTGACAACCAGCTCTTCCATTTTCAGCTCTTTTTCATCTATACTGTCAATAGCAGCTAGCTGAGATCCTATTTTAGGCTGCTCTGGTTTTTTATCTAAAAGATCAGACCCCATTAAAAAAACTCCTTTTATATTTTTACCACGAACAAATTAATGCTAATAATTTAACATTTTTTATATTAACAAAGCAACAAAATTAGTATGCAAACAAATTTTTTTACTTTACAAAAACAACAAGTATTTAACACTTATTCTTCAACTTCTGAAAGCTCCAAAAATTCTTGAATAATAATACTTAAAGCAGATAAGCTTTATCTCTAATCTCTTTAAAATTAAAAGAGGTAGAAATCAGGCAAACAGAGGTAAAAATGAAAACTTGTACCATTTCCAGCAGTTTAAAAAATAAATTATTAACCTTCCTAAAAAAACATCATAAAACAGATCTGGTAACTGCTTATCTATATTTTTTAGAAAGTAAAAACCAACTTTCTCCAATACTTTTCCCTAAAGAGAAAAAGATTTATAAAAGCCTGAATGATCTGATTGAAAAGCTGGAAAAAGAACAAAAGCTTTGGCGGGAAACCGAAATTAAAATCCAATTCGGCGAACAAGGAGTCAATGAACAGACTAAAAAAATCTATATCTGTCCTTTTACCGGCAAAGTCTTCGGAGACAATACCCATCCCAATCCGCAAGATGCCATTTATGAATGGGTTTCCAGTTGTCCGGAAAACAAAGAATTTGTCGGAGGCTTAAGAACCAAGCGATTTTTAGTCTCTGAAGATCCTAAAATTATTCAAAATTACATTTCTAAAAGAAAAGAGCCGATCTCTAAAACCGTTTACTCTTCAGTTATCAGCGGCAAGCTATTTAACAGCAAAGAAGCTGTTATTGAAGATTTTAAAAAGAACCATATCAAGCATTTAACCCTGCAAGAAGTACAAAATCAAAACCGTTTTGAAATTGAAGAAAGTTTTTTAAAATTTCTGCAAACAGAGTTGACAGAAGATAAAATATCTACTTTTGTCTCTGCACTTTCGGAATTTAATGAATTCAAGCCCTATTTAAACAGATGGCTAGCTGACTGACATGGATTTTAATTCAGACACAATAACGGAATTTTTATCCACTTCAGCAAAAGACACCAAGCTTTGGGGAAAAAATCTGGCAAATCAGGTTAAAGCCGGCCAGCTAATTGCTTTTATCGGAGAACTAGGTGCTGGCAAGACTACTTTAATAAAAGCTTTGGTCTCTACTTTAAATGATATTTCAGAAGATCAGATTACTTCCCCCACCTTTAATTATTTGAATATTTATCCAGGGAAACATCCAATCTATCATTTTGACCTTTATAGAATCCAAGATGCCGATCATTTTTTAGATATGGGTTTTGAAGAATATTTATATCCCCAAACAGGCGTAACCTTAATTGAATGGTCCGAAAAAATAACCTCTCTTTTACCCTCTAAAACTTGGGTAGTGCATATTTTAAATGTAACAGAAGAAAAAAGAAAAATTTCTTTACTTAATTTATAAAGCAGATTGTTGCAAAAAAAATATTATATAAAATATGTATATATAGCATGTAACATTAACCAATCTAAAAACCTAAGTTATTTTTAATAACTTTTAAAAATATGAAAGCTTTAAATCAAGAAATTTTTATCTGTCTTGACTGTGAAACCACAGGCCTAGACACATCTTCTGACAGGATTATTGAAATTGCAGCTATCAAATTTACCTTTGAAAAAAAACTAGACAGGTTTGAATCTTTAATAGATCCTGAAATGCCTATTCCACCGCTTTCCCAATCAATCCACAATATTTCTTCCGACATGCTACAAGGCAAACCTAAAATCAAAAAAATCCTGCCTGATTTTTTTAAATTTTTAAAAAACTATCCTCTTATCGGACATAGCGTTCAATTCGATCTGCAAATGCTCTTAAAAGAAGCGCAAAGGGAAAAAGTACCATGCCATTTGGAAAAGAATGCATCTATCGATACTTTACGGCTAGCCCGTTTATATGGAGAAAGCCCTGTTAATTCTTTGCAAATGCTAAGAGAGCATTTCAATATCGAGTCAGAAGGCGCCCATCGCGCCATGAGCGATACGATTGTCAACATAGAAGTTTTTAAAAAACTGTCTCAAAAATTTAAAACTCTCAAAGAACTTTTAGAAAGACTGAAAAAACCCATTTTAATGAAAATTATGCCTTTAGGAAAGCACAAAGGCAGAAAATTTAGTGAAATACCCTTAGATTATTTACTTTGGGCCTTAAAAAAAGATTTTGATTTGGATTTGCTATATTCCATTAAAACAGAAATCAAAAAAAGAAATGTTGGCAAAAATTTCAATCAGGCTTCTAATCCATTTTCCACCCTTTAATCTGCTGGCGGGGCAGACGGCTCAAAATAGTATTTAGAGCTATCTTCTATCTGCTGTTTAGCATCCTCTTGCTGAAAAGGTTCATAGTAAGGATTATAAGGCGGAAGATTATTAGCCTTTTCTAAAAAACCATCCCGTCCTTTACTATACCCTTGGCGATAGCCTTTTTCATAGCTTTGTCTTTTTTCTTTTTCCAGATTCATTCTCAGTTCTTCTTCTTCTGATCTTTTCCTTGTTTTGCCTTCAATAAAGCCGCTATTATACCCGTTATTCCATCTCTGCTGAGCATATTTATCAAAAGAATCCACTAAATCAGACACAGAAAGTTTTTGAGCATAGGCTAAAAGATTTTTCGATTTGTTTTCGATCAGGAAAATACCTTTTTGCAACTTAAATGTTTTAGGATTGACATACTTCGAATGCAAAAAGCTATCGTCTTCCATAAAATAAATTTGCATTATGTCATTGGCTTTCCACTGAAAAGATTCGCAGACAAAAGCCTCATCCGGCTGATCTGCAGCTTCTCCCCTAAACCACTGTCCCCAGGAAGCCGAATTTTGGGAAAAAGGAAAAATTTCAAAAACCGAATCATCCCCCATTACTAAAACATTGTCCAAACAGGAATGCCTTTGCGTTAAAACAGTTGTTAAATAGGTAGGTTCTTTATAAGGGCATTTGAAAAATTTTTCTGCAAAAGCTAAAGAAGGAATATGCTCGGCGCCAAAAGGTATAAATTCTGCAAAAGCCTGCTGGCCTGTTCTTTTGTTTTCCAAAATATGTCCGCATCTGGGAAAAAATTTTTGATCTGCCTTCATTACAGAAAGTGAAAAAGCGCCTTTCCATTCTGTAGGATCGAAAAAAAAGTGATCTCCCAAATTCCATTCCATAGGGATTTTATTATTCCACCACTCTGACCAGCTTTGTTGGCGCTTGCTTTTCAAAACCTGCATTCTCCAAAACGAACCGTCTTCCAGTCCTATAATCCATTCATTGTTGGCATAATAATTAAAGACCGCATGCTGGGTTTCTTCTATTAAGGGACCAATTATCAGATCTTTACTTTTTTCCATTTTTTCATTTTTTGAATCAGAGGAAAAACCAAAAACAAAAAATAAAACCAATAAAAGTAAAAAGTGCTTTTTCATAAAAATCTCCAAAAAATTTTAAAAAGCATAAAAAGTTTAAAAAAAATAAATCAATAAAAAAGTTAAAAAAAAATAAATTTGTTTTATATTCAAAAAAAAACCGGTTAAAACAGGAGCTTTTTTATGTCTTTGCCATCTATTCGCGATTTTGATTTAAAAAATAAAAAAGTCCTGATGAGGGTTGATTTTAATGTACCCCTAAAAGACGGAAAAATTACCAACGATGCCCGCATCAAAGCAGCGCTTCCTTCAATTGAATACATTTTAAATCAGAAATGTCCATTAATTTTAATGAGCCATTTGGGCAAACCCAAAGGCAAGGTCAAATCCGAGCTGTCTTTAAAACCGGTGGCCCGCCGTTTGGATCAAATACTTAATGCCCTAGGCAATCAAGCAAAAAAGGGACAAGTCCTTCTGGCTCCTGACTCTAAAGGCGAAGTGGTAAAAAAGCTCTCGCAAGAATTAAAACCGCAACAGGTTCTTGTGCTGGAAAATCTGCGTTTTCATGAAGCAGAAGAACACCCTGAAAAAAACCCTGATTTTGCCAAACAGCTGGCCTCTTTAGCCGACATATATGTGAATGACGCTTTCGGCACCTGCCACCGCAAGCATTCTTCTACTTACAGCATAGTTCAATATTTCAAAGACAAAGCCTTAATTGGTTTTTTAATTGAAAAAGAGATCGAATATTTGGACAAATGCATCAAAAATCCACAAAAGCCTTTTTACGCTCTCATCGGAGGGGCCAAGCTATCTTCTAAAATCAAAGTTCTAACCGGTCTTTTAGATAAAGTCGACGAGTTATTCATCGGCGGCGGCATGGCATATCCTTTCTTTAAACAACAGGGCCATAAAATTGGAGCTTCTTTATTTGAAGAAGGCAGCGATAAAACAGCCCAAGCTATTCTATTAAAGGCTAAAGCTAAAAATGTGGCTGTCAATCTGCCTGTAGACATAGTGATTGCCGATGAGTTCAAAAATGAAGCTCACACGCAAACTATTTTGAGCAGCGAAGATATTCCCGACAATTATATGGGTATGGATATTGGTCCAGAAACCTGCACAGTCTGGCAAGAAAAAATTGTTAAAGCCAAAACCATTTTCTGGAATGGACCAATGGGAGTTTTTGAAATGTCCAATTTTAAAAACGGCACTCAGAAAATAGCCGCGGCAATAGCCGCCTCCAAGGCCGTCTCAGTTATTGGAGGAGGAGATTCCGCAGCAGCTGTAGAAAACTTAGGGCTGCAAGACAAGTTCAGCCATCTTTCAACCGGCGGCGGCGCCTCGCTGGAATATTTAGAAAATGGTTCTTTACCATGTCTGGATATTTTAAAAAAAAATAAAGTCTAAAAACATTAAAATAGCTGTTAAGTATTAATTTGAAAATTTGTTTAAACTAAAAATTTTATTTAATAGACGGGTTAATTTGATAACTTACAAAAACAATTAAAAAAAATAGTTTTTTCCCTCTTGAAACTTTGACAAAAAGGAATTTTTCAGCTACAATTTATTTTTTCTATATTGTTTATACAAGGTAGGTAGCTTAATTAAGCTAAAAAAAGTGAATAAAAAAAAATTGAAGCAATGTCTTTATTTTTCTTTTATCCGATTTTTCTACCATCCCTCCTACCCGCAACTTTTAGCTACTCATTATCAACAACTTAAATTTAAGGTCAAATAAATGAGCTCAGCTAGCTTTGGTAAATTTCAAACTTTTCTTTGGCCAATCCAGCGAACTGAATATAAAAAATTCTTTCTAATGGCGCTAATTTTCTTTGTAATCTCTTTCAATTACAACCTTTTAAGAGCTGCCAAAGATTCGATTATTGTTACTTCTTCCGGAGCTGAAGTTATACCGTTCATTAAAGTATGGGTGCTTTTACCCATTTCCCTGTTAATAGCCTATTTGTTTACCCGCATCTCAAACAAACATACGACAGAAAGGGTTTTTTATTCGATGGTCGGGGCTTTTTTAGTCTTTTTTGCTTTTTTTATTTTAGTGCTCTATCCCCACAGAGAAGCTCTGCAGCCGACAGCTTTTGTCCAATTTTTACAAGGACATTTACCAGCCGGTATGTATGGCCTGGTAGCTTTGATTAAAAACTGGGTCTTTACTCTGTTTTATGTGATTGGCGAACTTTGGGGGACAACTATTTTATCGGTGCTTTTTTGGGGCTTTGCCAACGAAGTAACCTCCATTCCCCAGGCCAAGCGTTTTTATCCGCTATTCGGAGTAAGTGCGAATATAGCAACTATTATAGCAGGCAGATCCATCATTTCCTTATCTTCAATTCCTTTTAACACTAAAATACCCTTTGGCCAAACCAGCTGGGACCAATCAATTTTATTTACCCTTTTGACAGTCATTTTTATGGGACTGCTGCTGATGTTGATTTTCAGATCCTTAAATAAACGGGTGATAATGCAAGAGCCCCACTCTACCCAGGAGCGCGCAGCCAATTCTAAAATCAAAATGTCCATGCGCAAAAATTTTTCCCATCTGTTCAAATCCAAATATTTAATTTATATCGCCCTGATTGTACTTTGTTATAATATAACAATTAACCTGACTGAAATTTTATGGAAAAACCAACTGAAACTGCTTTATCCCCAAACCGCTGCTTACAATGCTTATATGGGCAAAGTCTTTATTTTCATGGGAATTTTAGCAACCATTACCGCCTTATTTTTTACCGGCAATTTATTGAGGCGTTTTAATTGGACCTTTAATGCTCTTTTATCTCCGATTATAATTTTATTCACAGGAGGTCTGTTTTTTGTCTGTTTATGGTCGCAAAATACAGCCTCTTCGATAGCTTCTGTTTTACACATAACTCCGCTGGCTTTGACAGTATTGTTAGGAACTTTGCAAAACTCTCTGGCGCGCACTACCAAATATACTCTTTTCGACTCTACTAAAGAAATTGCTTTTATTCCTTTAGACCGCGAATCCAAGCTTAACGGCAAAGCAGCCATTGACGGCGTAATTTCTAGAGCAGGAAAATCAAGCGGATCAATAATTTACCAGGGCTTGCTGATACATTTTATAACCATAATGGCAATTACCTCTTATGTAGCCATGATCTTTTTAAGTATCGGGATCATTTGGATAATCAGCGTTAAGCTTTTAGGCAAACAATTTAATATTTTAACTGCACAGAAAGAAGAAGAAGCTAAAGAGAAAGAAGCTAAAGCTGAAGCTGCAACAGCTACTAAATAAGCTGCTAAACACCTGTCAATCATCCCTTCTTAAAAAAAGAGGCCTGGGGCCGTAAGGCGCAAGAAAAAAGATAAAAAGATTAACAGTCTTTAATACAAACAAGTATTACAAACAGCACAAACAATGTAATAAGCTAATATAATTTATAACGACGCCTCTCAAAAAAAAGGCGTAAAACACAAAAATACATCATGACGACTATTTTAATTATTTATTTATTTAAGCATGCTGCTTTTACCCATTATATTATTTTTTCGGCCTTGCTGTTAGCCGGCTTTAATTTTCCCCTATCAGAAGACCTGCTCATTGTCGGCAGCGCTTTAATTGCATCAATTATCATGCCCCAAAATGTTTTTCTCATTTATACTTGGCTGTTCATGGGCTGTTTTTTATCTGATGTCATATCCTATTTATTAGGCCGTTTTTTAGGACCCAAACTTTGGAAATACAGATGGTTCAGAAAAAATCTAACCGAAAAAAAACTGGCCAAAGCAGAACATTTTTTAGAAAAATATGGATTTTTCACCTTTTTTATCGGCAGATTAATTCCCTTTGGAGTACGCAACTGTCTTTTTCTAACTGTAGGCCTGAGCAAAATGCCCTTTACCCGCTTTGCTATTACCGATGTTTTTGCCAGTCTATTTTCTTCAGGACTTTTATTTTATTTAGCCTACACCTTTGGCAAAAACTATAAAGATGTCTATAATACATTAGAATTTATAAATATTGCTTTATTTGCTATTTTTATTTTAGTAGTATCTGGAGCGGTCTGGTTTTATAAAAAACGCAAAAAACAAAGCGTTGCCGATTAATGCAAGTTTTCGTCAAAATAAGAAGATAAGCTTAATTTACAACCCTTAAAACGAATGCTGAATGTTTCCAATCTGCTTTCTTTTTTAAGAATGCCTTTGGCCTTTTTATTTCTACAAAAAAACACTTTTTTAAGAGTCACTGCTATTGTTTTAGCCATGGCCAGTGATATTTTTGATGGATATTTGGCCCGCAGAAACAATACAACAACCAAGCTTGGAGCTATTTTAGATCCGGCTATGGACAAGTTTTTTGTTTATTTTGTACTGTTTATTTTTTATTTGGAAAACACTGTTCAGTTAACAGAAGCTGCAGCTTTACTTTCTAGGGATATTGCCATTTGTATTTATGGCCTTTATTTGCTTTTAACCAATAAATGGGCGGGTTTAAAAATCAAGCCTCTTTGTTTTGGTAAAATCACGACTGCTTTACAGTTTTTAGTGTTAATCGGGCTTACTTTACATTATCAATTCTCTTATTATATTTATTCTTTGTTTATGATTTTGGGCTTTCTAGCGCTGATCGAACTTTTTTTCCGCAAAAATGGACATTTAAAAAACCCAAAAATAAACTAGAAAAAGATTAACAGTTTTATGCATAGAAAAAAAAACTCCTCATAACTAAACTTTAAACCAAGGTAAATTTTTATATGTCAGAATCTATTTTCAAAAGTGTTTTGAGATCTTTTTTAAAAGTCCTGTTTACCTTTCTGGGTATTTTTATCGCCTTTTTTATCGTGTTCGCTTTTTTCGGCCCTTATCATGAAAAAGTTAGAAGCGAGATTACGCTTCTGCCTGATTTAAACGGCTCTGACAAAGCACTTTCTTCTTCTGCACCAATTGTGCTACAGCTAAATATCCATGGAGTTATCGGAGATCAGAACAATTTAACAGCTGATATTTTCAGAAATGCTCTGTTAGAAACGCGCAAAGGCTTTTTTAAACAAGACCGGGTGAAAGCCATTTTATTAAACATTAACACACCCGGCGGCAGCGTCATAGATTCAGACACGATTTATACCCTTTTAAAAGATTATAAAGCTAAATATAAAGTTCCCATTTATGCTTATGTAGAAGGGCTTTGCGCCTCCGGCGGCGTATATGTAACAGCCAGCTGCGACAAGATTTATTCGTCTCCGGTTTCCACTATCGGCTCTGTAGGCGTTTTAATAGGGCCTTTTTTCAACCTTCATAAACTATTTAATAAAGTTGGCATTGAAAGTTTAACTCTGACAGAAGGTAAAAACAAAGACATGTTTTCTCCTTTCCGTCCATGGAACGACAAAGAATCGGAAAGTTTGAAGCCGATCGCTTCTTATGCCTATGAAAGATTTGTGAATATTGTCACACAAGCCAGACCCCGTCTTTCCAAAGACCAATTAATAAATGAATATGGAGCAAAAGTTTTCCCTGCTCCCGAAGCTGAAAAACTAGGCTTTATCGATATGGGCGACAGCTCATATGAAAGAACCCTTTCAGATCTTTTAAAAGCTGCCAAGATAGATGAAAAACAGCCCTATCAAGTAGTCCAGTTAAAAGTAAAACGGCCATGGGTCAATGATTTTTTATCACAGAGCCCGCTTTTTAAAAATAAAATCATTCACGAAATAGACCTGGGGCCACTTTCCAGAATGGATACTAATCTGGCATATCTATTTCTGCCCGAAAGTTTATGATTAAATTTGGTTACTGCTTAAAAAACTAAACTAAAAATGCATTTTTATGGAAAAAATTTTTATCATTGATGCAGTCAATTACCTTTTTCGGTCTTATTATGCCATTGGTCCAATGAGCTCTGACAAAGGAGTATCCACTTCTGCCCTTTTTGGTTTTATTCGGACAGTGCAGAAGCTGATTCGTGATTTTTCTGCTGAAAATGTAGTAGCTGTTTTTGACGGGCCTGATAATAAAAAAGCCCGGTTGAAAGTTTTTGCCGAATATAAAATGCAGCGTAAAAAAGCGCCGGAAGATTTATATGCCCAGTTTGAACTGGCTTATCAATTCTGCCAGTTAGCCGGCATTCCCGCTCTTTCTATTCCCGAAGTGGAAGCTGATGATACAATGGCGACAATTGCTCTTTGGGCGGCAAAAAAACAGCTGCAGGTTTTTCTATGCACTTCCGACAAGGATCTGTTTCAATTAGTATCTCCTCAGATTAAAGTCTTAATGATGCATAAAAACAATCTGATCGTCGACAAAGAAAAAGTCCAAGAATTATTCGGCGTGCCTCCTGAACAGATGCTGGATTTTCTAGCTATCGTTGGAGATGTCTCTGACAACATCCCGGGCATTAGCGGTTTTGGACCTAAAACAGCAGCGCAGCTTTTGCAACAATTTAAAACTCTGGAATACATTCTGGATAATCCGGAAAAAACACCAGGCGCAAAAAAGCAACAGACACTCAAAGCAGAAAGAGAAACAGCTTTACTTTCCAAGCAGCTAGCAACTTTAAACACTCAAGTCAAAATTCCTCAAAGCCAAGAATTTTATAAAATAAAAAAACCTGATCTGAAGAAATTGGAAGCATTTTATCAAGAACTAAACCTTTCCCAATTTTTAAAAAAACTCAAAGAAACAACAGAACAACCTGCTGCTAAAAATATAAAAGACAAAAAAAAATCTGAAAAAAAAAATCCGAAAGCCAAAGAAATAACCGGCGATCTTTTTGAATCCGCTGTTTCTGACAAAATGCAAAAACCAGCTGAGATTGTAACTGATTATGTGCTGGTTAAAACTGCAGCTGAACTGAAAAAACTATTTGCCCAATTACAAAAAGAAAATCAAATTTGTATAGACGTAGAAACCACTTCTTTAAATCCTTTTAAGGCACAAATTGTGGGAATAGGACTGGGAGCAAAACCTGGAAAGGCTTTTTATCTACCCTGCAATCTATCGGAGGAAAAAAAACAGATCTCCAACCAAGAGGTTTTAGATTTTATTAAAAAATTAACCGCAGAAAAAAAAATTTCGTTTTATGGGCATAATCTCAAATATGACCTGCAAGTGTTATGCCAAGCCGGCATCGATCTGAAGCGGCTAGCTTTTGATACTATGCTCGTTTCTTATCTTTTAAATCCCCATCATCATCGCCATAATCTAGACAGTTTAGCTTTAGAATATTTCGGCAAGGTAAAAATTCCCTTTAATTCTCTTTTAGATTCTAAAGAAAAAACGCTCAAAGAAATCTCTATTGAAAAAGTATCTGAATATTGCTGCGAGGACATTGACTATACTATACGCTTAAAAAAACTTCAGGAGCAAAAGCTTAAAGAAAAAAATCTGGAAAAACTGTTCTTTGAAATTGAGCTGCCTTTAATTTTAGTCTTGGCCCGCATGGAAAGACACGGTCTTTTTTTAGATGAAGAAAAAATTTCCCAGCTAAAAATCAGACTGCAAGAAAAACTGAAAGTTCTACAGCAAGAAATTTTTCAGGACATGGGAACTGAAATTAATCTTAACTCGCCTAAGCAGCTCTCTGAAGTATTATTTCAAAAACTCAAGCTGCCTATGCCGGGCAGAAAAAAAACCGCTTTTTCAACAGGCGCTTTAGTTTTAGAAAAACTGGCTCAAAAATATCCTATAGCCCAAAAAATTTTGGATTTTAGGACAGTACAAAAACTTTTAACCACCTATATAGAAGCTTTACCCAAACAAATCGATCCCCAAACCAAAAGAATCCATCCCAGTTTCAATCAGTCTGTGACCGCCACGGGCAGGCTTTCCTGCACTAGTCCCAATCTGCAAAACATACCTATTAGATCCGAAGAAGGATTGGCAATTAGAAAAGCCTTTGTGCCACAAAAACCGGGCTGGAGTTTTTTATCTGCCGATTATTCACAAATCGAACTTAGGCTTTTGGCTCATTTTTCCAAAGATCCCGAACTTTTATCGACATTTCAACAGGGCAAAGACATTCACAGCCACACAGCTGCTTTAATCTTCAAAGTACCAATAGCAGATATTACCAAACAGATGCGTTCTATTGCCAAAACGGTTAATTTCGGCATCTTATACGGACAGGGCCCATACGGGCTAAAAGAGCAGCTTAATATAAGTTATCAAGAAGCAGCTGCTTTTATTGAAAACTATTTTCAAAAATACAAACATGTCAAAGCTTATTTAGAAAAAAGCAAACAACAAGCTCTAGACAAAAAAGAAACGGCTACTTTATTCGGCCGTATCCGGCCGATTATGGAAATTGACAGCCCGAATCTGCATCTTAGATCTGCCGCTGAACGGCTGGCAGTTAATACCCCTCTGCAAGGAACCGCTGCCGATCTGATCAAAATAGCTATGATAGAAATCGATAAAGCAATTGAAAAAAAACAGCTGCAAGGGTTTTCAGTCTTACAAATCCATGACGAGCTGGTTTTCGAAGTGCCTGATAATGAGATAGAAACGTTTAAAGAAATAGTAAAAAACAAAATGGAAAACGCAGCTCAGCTATGTGTTCCTTTAATTGTCCATATGGGAGTTGGCAAAAATTGGTCCGAATGCTAAAATTAAGAAAAATTGCAATAACAGGAAGCCTAGCGGCCGGTAAATCTACTGTCTGTTTAACATTAAAAAAACTGGGTGCTTATGTTTTTGATAGCGATAAAATTGCACATACGCTGTTAGACAGTGTTTGTTTAAGAAAAAAGCTAAAAAAAATTTTAGGCGAAAAAGTTATAAAACAAGGAAAAACCGATCGCAAAGCTGTCGCTGACATTGTTTTTAACTCTTCCCAAAAACTGCTGCTGCTGGAAAAACTGATTCATCCACAGGTATTAAAAAAAATAAAGGAAAAATACAACCGAGCGCAAAAAAATCAAAAATATCGGCTTTTTGTAGTAGAGCTGCCTTTACTTTTTGAACTCCAATTAGAAAAAAAATTTGATTGGACAGTCTTTGTTGCAGCTTCTCAAAAAATCCGCCGAAAAAGATTTAAACAGGCAGATTTTTTAAAAAGAGAAAAGAGATTTTTGCCCGTTAAAAAAGCTCTTAAAAAAGCAGACTTTGTGATCAAAAACAATCGAGATTTAAATTTTTTAAAAAAACAAACCATTAATCTTTATAGTCATTTAACCCAAAAGGAAAATATATGAACAAAACAGAAAAAGAAAAACACCCCTCTGCCAATCCTTCTTCGGACAGCCTCAACACTGCCAAGCGCTCCCGTCGCACTTTAATACCGCCGCCGCAAGTAAATCATAACAGCCACAAAAAAACAGCAGAGAAAAACTCTTCTGCCAATTCCGCTGCCGATAATACAGTCAATCAAACCACCCGGCAAGAGCCCAGCCAAGAAAAAAAAACAGCTTCTGAAAACAGGATTATTATCAAAATAGCCGACCTGCAAAGAATGGATGTAAAAGCTCTTAACGAATATGCCAAGTCAATTGGACTGCAGAATTTAGGCGCCATGCCTAAAGCGCAGATGGTTTTTGAAATTGTCAAGGCTATTGCCCACCGCCCTAATGAAGAGCTGTATGGAGAAGGAGTTTTAGAAATTCTGCCTGATGGTTTTGGCTTTTTACGATCTCCCAATTATAACTATCTGCCCTCTGCTGAAGATATTTATGTCTCTCCTGCTCAGATTCGCAGATTTACTTTGCGCAAAGGAGACACACTTTATGGGCCGATCCGTTCTCCTAAAGAAAAGGAAAAATATTTTGCTCTTTTAAATGTTGAAAAAATAAATACCAAAAAACCGGAAGAAATCAGAGAAAGAATACTTTTTGAAAACCTGACCCCTCTGTATCCGGAAAAAAGGCTGGTCATGGAAACCGCTGCCAACAAATTGACCAATCGGGTTTTAGATCTGGCAGCTCCTATTGGAAAAGGGCAAAGAGGCATGATAGTCTCTCCTCCCAAAGCCGGAAAAACCATTCTTCTGCAAGACATTGCCAATGCTATCGAGACCAATAATTCTAACATCTATCTTATGGTCTTATTAATTGATGAAAGGCCGGAAGAGGTAACCGACATGATCACCAATGTCAAGGGAGAGGTTATTTCCTCTACTTTTGACGAACCGCCTGAAAGGCACGTACAAATTGCCGACATGGTAATAGAAAAAGCCCGCCGCCTGGTAGAATGCGGCCGAGATGTAGTTATCCTACTAGACTCTTTAACTCGTTTAGCCCGTGCTTATAATACTGTCCAGCCCCATTCCGGTAAAATTCTAACCGGTGGTGTAGATGCCAACGCCCTGCATAAGCCCAAACGTTTTTTCGGAGCTGCTAGAAACGTCCGGCAAGGGGGATCATTAACTATTATAGCAACCGCTTTAATTGACACAGGCTCACGCATGGACGAAGTGATCTTCGAAGAATTTAAAGGCACTGGCAATATGGAGATAGTCTTAGACCGTAAGCTGGCAGACCGCCGAATTTTCCCGGCTATTGATGTTATAAAATCAGGGACTAGAAAAGAAGAGCTGCTTTACCATCCTGATGAGATGGAAAAGATTTTCCTTTTACGCCAAGGATTGGCGGACTTGGCTCCGGTCGACAGTATGAACCTGCTGCTTTCCCGTTTAAAAAAGACAAAGTCCAATGCTGAATTTCTTTTATCTATGAAAGAATAAGCAAAATTAATAGAATTAATTTTAGAAAAATGTATTCTATTAATTAAAAGGGGGATTTTTTCTATGCGTTTTATTTCAGGAATCTTTTTTCTTTTATTTGGATCTTTGGCAATTTTCTGGTTTTGGATCAATTATCCTATCGCCCGCAATTGGACCATTGATCTTTTCCGCAACCACAAATATAAGACTCTGGAAGTCCGTTATACAGCGGATATAATCATGGAAAGGAATAAAAAGACTCTGTTAAAAGATGCAGCCCATTCTTTTTCAGAACCTTCTTTGATGTTTTATCCTTATCTTTTAATGGAAGTCAAATACAGCCAATCCCCCCAAAAAACTTCTGAAGGGCTAGTACTTTGGTCTATGATTGATGGAGAAATGGTAATCAATGCTTCTTCTTGGCAGACCACTCATGGTTTTATTGACTGTATCAGAGCAGGAGCAGAACGCCGTGATTTTAAAGTCATAAATGTCCTAGCCTCTAATGGAGGCATTATGGACAGGGATGCTCTTTGTCACCGGCTGAATGTGGAAAATGAAAGACTTGATGATTGGCTGGAAAGCTGTAAACGTAAAAGCCTAGTAGTACAAAATGGCCTTTTTTATCGTTTACATTTTCAAAATCCAAGATTATTTGTTCTGCCGGAAACCCATTTTGATCAGCATTTAGCGACGAAAGAATTTAAAAGCATCAACCGAGTGCGCAATAATTATCGCGCCTCTCAAATCGAAGCCCTGGCTAAAGCGGCTTTTGGGCCCGATTTTACAATTCGCAAAACAACCATCGTCTATCTTCCCATTTATACCATTACTATTCAGAACCCGGACGGCTCTCAAATGATCACCTATTGGAATGCTTTAAACGGCAAAAAGCTGCCGGAAACCTACAATATAGAGTAATATTTTTATCCCTGTCTGCTAAGGCAGATAAGAATTTGTACCTTTTATTAAAAAAAAATTCTTGTGTTCGGACTAAATAAAATTTTTTTTAAAATTTTTATTAAATTAAAACCCAACATTTGCTAAAACTTTCGGGCAAAAACAAGAGGTGGTTATGGCAACAGCAATTGCAGGGATAAAAGAGGCTGATCTTCCAGCCATGGCAGCAGATCCTAAAAAGCTCTTAAATTTAGATAGCAGGCTGCAAGGAAGAGAAATTACTCTTCAAACTGAAATTGGAGAGTCTAAAATTTATAGCATTATTCCCATAGCAGCTGATGCCTTGGGCGAACTAGCTCAACTAGGTTATTACATTCACCCAAGCGATAGCGGCCTGCCAATAGGCTCTATCAAGCTAGAGTTAAAAGAAGGCCAGGCCGCTGCCGTCATTGACTATAAAGGAGCCATAGAACACTTAATAGACCAGGCTTTTTTAGTCAGCGAAGCCTGGCATCAAATATTAAATCAGCCGGCAGGCTTGATCGTAAAAAATGTTCTCTTGCGAAACGTATCTTTTTTATCAAAGACATTTGGTTTCCAATTGCAAATACAAGATACAAGCAAGCCCATGGCGCCGAAAGAAACTGTATTTTTACCGGAAGATCAAATAAAAAACCGGAGACAAATACTACAAGAGACCCTTTTAAAAGAGTTTCCTGATCAATTAAAAAAAGGAAATTCCCCACCTCCCTATACTCCTGAAGAGCCCTCTCCAGTTAACACGCCGGATCTTCCGCCGGCTCCGCCTTTTTCACCGCCGGTTCTTTCCACATTAGAAGAAAAACCCAAACCGGAAAAGGTAAAAAAATCACCGCTTCCACCCAGAACTCTTTCAAAACAAAGATATACAAAAGTACCGATCAAAAATAAATTTTCTTTAAAAAAAATTGGTAAAAGTTTTTTAAATTGTGTCTGTATAAAAATTCCTTTTTTTATTTTAGGAACATTATCAAAAGCAGTTTTTAAATTTTTTGCTCTTATAATTTCTGCTTTCAAAACTCTTATTTCTAAAAATAAAAAAGCTGATGCTACTAATTTTTAACCAGACTTGCTTTTTATGGCATAAACTGCTTATGATTTAAGACTAATGCTAAAAAGTATTAGCCTTTTAAAATAGAGACAAATATTTTTTTTTCTTACGGAAAGATGGCTGAGCGGCCGAAAGCGCGTCCCTGCTAAGGACGTATACCCATACGGGTATCGAGGGTTCGAATCCCTCTCTTTCCGTTTTTTTATATTCATTAAAATTGTGTGCATTGGAATTTTCTTACATTAGGGGCCTGTTGAAATCTAAAGCAAAAATTTGATTAATTTGGTAAAATTTCTCT
>CAYXMS010000016.1:0-32611 GCA_964466185.1 uncultured bacterium | reverse complement strand
GCACCTTATATCCCAGTCCTAAAGGACTGGGTTTTACGGTGCGCTATTGATAAAATATTTTTTTAAACTAAATCCAATAGACTTTTTTTATTATTTAATTTATTATATTTATTTAATTACCTTTAGTAATTAATAATATAAATGTTAATAATATTTATTTAGCATTTTTATACTATAGTATATAAAAATAATTATAATAAACCAATGCTCGTTAACTACTCCTAGCTAAAATCAGAAGCTTGTTCTTCCAAGTTTTGTACAATAAGGCCTTAAAGACAACGAAGAACAATAAGCCAATTGACTGTGATCCCTTGCTTAAGGCCTATAACTTTAAACCACGTCTATTAAAAAATAGGCCAATGTATTTAATTATTAGAAAGGTAAGGATTTATGAAAAAAAAACAGCCGGTCATTGCTCTTGCCCCTATCGAGTATTATTCGATCTGTAAAGGGCATAATGTAGAAAAGATCAAACAACATATTAGACTAGCTAAAAAAGCCCAGGCCGATATCGTCTGCTTTCCTGAATCCTGCATCAAAAGCCGGGGTAAAATCACTATCAACAATAAATACATCAAAGCAATCAGAGAAGAGAGCAAAAAAAACGCAATCTGGGCTATTGTTACCGAAGACATTACAATCGGTAAAAAAACCTATAACATGTCTATTCTGATCGACCGGAAAGGCAAAATTCACGGGAGCTATAAAAAAATTAACTTGTATGGAGATCGGGTAGTTCCGGGAAACCAAATAAAAGTCTTTGAAACTGATTTTGCTAAAATCGGCATTGTAATCTGTTGGGATCTAACCTATCCGGATCTTTTTGTCAAAATGTGGAAAAAAGGAGCGGAAATTATTTTTTGCCCTGCCATGTGGAACTATGATCTAGTATCCCATGAAAAAGAGCATAAAAAAAGAGAGATTCAAATACTCCGATCTATGGCCCTTGCCAGAGCGCATGAAAATATCTTTTATGTAGCCTTATGCAATCCGCTAGTTGATGATGAAAGGCAAATTTCTTATTCAGCTATTGCCAATCCCCATCGAATTGTTAAAGAACAGATAGATAAAGAAGGCATTTTAACTGCCAGGATTAATCTTAAAGAAATTAAGAAGTTTAGAAAGTATTATCAAAAACAAAACTAAGCTTTTTTAGTTTTAGCAACATGTTTTAGGTAATATTTTTTTAAAGCTGTCAATACCAAACCAACCAAATGTTCATATTCCGCATCAAAAAAATCTAGAGAAGGCGTAGAATTAACCTCTAAAACCAGCCATTTTTCATTTTTTTTCAAAAGATCGACACCGCAAATGTATATATTTGTAAAACGAATAATTTTATTAAGAATTTTTTTTAGCTCGGAGTCAATTTTGAACCTACCGAAATGATCTCCAAACATTCCCGTACATTTCCATCCTTTATTTGTTTTAATTGCTGTCTGAACAATTTTTTTATCTATAATTGTCACTCGATAAGATGGGGATTTTACAAATTCCTGAGCAATAATCGGCAGCTTGTCACAGTCTTTTTCATGCAGTTTTTTAACAATGCCTATAGCTTCTTTTAAATTATCTGCTTTTTTGACAAATTCCCCCATCATGCCATAGATACGTTTTAAAATTACCGGCCATCTGTCAAATTGTTTAAGCTCAGACTTAATAATATTTAAATTACGGGAAAGCAAAATAGTTTCAGGTGTCGGAATATTATGTTTTTTGCATTTCAAGTAAAACATCCATTTATCTTCGGTATAGTAATATAATTTGGGAGTATCTATGACTTTTTTGCCCAGCTCTTCAGCAGTCTTGAGAAATTCTATCACAAAATCCTCAGGAGAGCTGTTGTAAATGAGATCGCATTGTTTAATTTTATCTTCAAAAGCTTTTTTATCAGCTTTTTTGTAAAGATTGATCAATATAATTTCTATATTTTTCTTTTTAGCCAGTTTTAGAAAAAGCTTCTCTTCCAGAGTAATATCGACTGAAGTTAAAATATAGCCGACGATAATTTTTTTAGACTTTTTAACGGATTTTTTAGTACTGGGCATCTTTTGTTTAATTGGATAATTTTATTTTACTACTAGCATATTTTTATTTAGAAAAAAAGCATTAAATTCGCCTGTCAACAGCAAGATACTTTCCCGGCTTTTGATAGAAAAAACCTGCCACGCGTCTTATTTTTCTGTATTAAGACGGACATCCCTGACTGGGAATGGTATTTTAATATTGTTAGCCTGTAGAGCGCTTTCAATAGCCCAAAGATATCGGGAGCTGGTAAAACAGGGCTTTAATCCTTCCGTATATTCATTAACCCAAACTACCAGTTCAAAATTTAAAGCAAATTCTCCGATTTCTCTCAGCCAAACATCCGGCTCTATCTTGTCGATTGTAGTAGGAACTTTTTTAGCCGCGTCAACTACTACCCGTCTGACTTTTTCTTTATCAGAGCCGAAAGCCACCCCAAAAGGTATGCGGGCGCGACGAATTTTCTCAGACAAAGTCCAATTGATAAATTTTTTAGATATCAAATCAACATTAGGCATTAAAATTTCCAGATTATCTAAAGTAGTAATCAAAGTAGTTCTTAAGTTAATTTCTTTAATTGTCCCTAAATCACCCGAGGCCAGCTCAACAAAATCTCCCACCCTGACATTTTTCTCTAAAAGCACAATAATACCGGCTACAATATTACTGGCAAAGGGCTGCAAACTAAAACCGATACCTATACTCAAAGCTCCTAAAATTACTGCAAAAGCAGTTAAATCCACTCCGATAAATAAAATAGCTATCAACATACCTGAAAGAATAATTACATAATAAATCAGCCTGCTTAAAGTATATAATCCCGCTTGAGAAATATGCCTATATCTGCGACTGGATCTGCGCAAAGAACTTCTGACCCATTTAGCTAAAAAATAAGAACTGAAAATTATAATCAAAAACTTGATCAGAGCCAAAGGGGTAATGGGATGTTCCCCAATCTTAAAAAGGCCTTTTTTAAACCAGTAGCCATGTTCGGCAAAAAAATTGGCTATACCATGCCAATAAAGTCCAATCCGGTTGAAAAAACTCATATGTTTTTCTTTGACATAAATTTCAAATTGACCCAACAAAAATCGCACCACAAAAATATTTTTTTTCAGCTGATGAATCAACAAAATGGATTTTTCGGCCAATTCAGAGCTTTTTTGATAAAACTCTTTATGAGAAGTTTCTATATCCTGTAAAGCTGTCTGATAGTAAAACTGGCTTTTTTCTTCCCAAAGATGCAGGTTGCGTTCTATAAAACCAAGCTCTTCATACCAGGTTTTAATTTCCGTATGTATCTGAGAATTTTTTGTATTAGCAGATGTAAAAAAGGCCTGAACAATTTTCTCTTTAAGAAAATCAGTTGTATAAATCAAATTCAAAACAGAACTATTTAAAAACTTTTGTTTAATAAGATGTACATCTTGCGGTTTTAAATTTTCAACAAACAGCTTCATGCGAAGAGCGTCTAAATTTTTAAGTTCCCGGCTTAACAGTTCTTCTACATTGCTTGAATCCGGTTGTTTTTCCAAAACCAAATGGGCTCTGGCATATGCTATTTTTTGATTAATATTTTCTAAAAACAACTGTTTTTGTTTTTTAGCAAACTGTAATTCTTTTAATTTTTGTTTATCAATAAACAGATAGATTTTCTTTTCTATAACATTTAAGCCTTTCATCAATTTAGCTTCGGTATTTTCCTTAATTTCTTTATAAGCTAGCCATTTACTGTCTAGAACCTGTTCTTTCTGACTAACATAGCTATTTTCAATTTCCATATGTTTTTCTATCTGTTTAATATCTTTTTGCAGTTCATATTTCTGAGAAGCAAATTCTTCTAAATTTTTCAGGTTGTATTGAGACAAATACTCTGTTTTTTCAGCAACTATCAATTGCACATCACCATGTGTGCGCTGAATAATTTCCAACCCTTTAGCTATTTTACCCAAAAGTTCTTGAGCAGCTTTCTGCTTATCAGGAGAAAGAGCCTTTAATTTAGATCTCAAGCTTTTTAAAAACAGCTTTTTATTTCCTGCAAATTCTTCTTGAGAGCCTTCAAAATAATCCCACCAACTAGAACTAAGCTGCATAGGATCGGGCATAGAAACAGGCGTTGGCTGTCCGTTTAAAAGGTTGCTTTGAGAAAAAACATGGCTGACCAATAGCAGAAAAGATAACAACCAATAGCATTTACGCATAAAATCACCTCTTATCTGCTATATAAAAAAATTGGGGATTTATAACAAAAACTAATTTTTCAAATACTTTTTTAATTGTTTGAAATTACAAGTATTAAGAATATTGCTCTTTTCTGCCCAGCCACGCCTGGCCTGTCCGACTCCATATTGCATAAATTCCAAATCAGAAAATCTGTGGGAATCAGTCGAAATAACCATTTTAACACCGATTTCTTTAGCCAAACGGATATGAGTATCTTTTAAATCCAAACGGCTAGGATTAGCATTTATTTCTATAATACAGCCTTGTTCCTTGGCTACTTTACAAACTTTTTCCAAGTCTATTTCATAAGGGGCCCTTTCTTTAATCAAGCGACCGGTTGGATGAGCAAAAATATTAAAATAAGGATGTCTCATAGCTTTAATAATACGCTCGGTCTGTTTCCCTTTAGCAAGTTTAAAATGAGAATGGACAGAACCTATTACTATATCCAATTTTTTCAAAATTCTCTCTGGAAGGTCTAGTTCTCCATCTTCTAAAATATCCACTTCTATACCTTTTAAAAGAGTAATTCCCTTTAACTCTAGATTAAGCTTATCAATTTCTTTGATCTGTTTTTTCAGTCTTTTTTCATCCAAGCCGTTAACTATGCGCATTTTTTTAGAATGATCTGTGATAGCTAAATATTGATAACCCATTTTTCGGGCTTTTTCAGCCATTTCCTTGATAGTATTACCGCCATCTGTCCAATTGCTGTGGGAGTGCAAATCGCCCTTAATATCCTCAAGTTCAATCAATTTAGGCAGCTTTTTTCTGCAACCGAATTCTATTTCTCCCCTATTCTCACGCAGCTCAGGTGCAATGTATGGCAGTCTGATAGATTTGTAAACTGAAACTTCTGTTTTGCCGGCAATTTCTTTTTTACCTTTAAAGACTCCATATTCATTGATTTTCAGCTTTTTTTTTAAAGCCATAGTTCTCAGAACAATATTATGAGCTTTAGAACCTGTGAAATAAACCAAAGCAGCACCATAATTTTTAGTAAAAACTCTGACATCTACCTGAATATCTGAGCGCAATAGCACAGTTGTGCGATTAGTCCCCTTGGAGAGTATTTTTTTTATCTCTGGATATTTGATAAACTCGTTCATAAAACCGGTTTTTGCCTTTTTGTTGACTAAAACCAAAATGTCAATATCTCCAACCGTTTCCTTTTGCCTTCTATAGCTGCCTACAATTTCCGCTTTTTTTACAGCTTTAATTTTATCTATGAATTGAATGATGGGTTCAGCGATCTGAGTAGCTTGATTGATTTTAATCTGATGCTTATACCCCTTTTCCCGACCAAGCTCATCTAAAATGTTTTTCTCTGCCTTTTCTCCAAAACCGGCCAATTTACTAATCTTTTTTCTTTTAACAGCTAATTCTAACTGTTTAAGGCTGCTTATCTTCAGCTTATCGTAGAGTTTTTTTACTTTTTTAGGGCCTAAATTAGACAGTTGCATCATCTGCACAAGCCCTTTCGGCATTTCTTTTCTAAGCTGTTTTAATAAAGGATGAGAGCCTGTTTGAAGAATTTTTTGAATTTTCTCGGCAAGATCTTTGCCAATCCCGGGAAGGTCGGTAAGCTTTTTATTTTTAACAAATTCAGTAAGCGGAGAATAAAGATCATCGACTATATGAGCAGCTCTGCGATAGGCTAACACACGAAAACGGTTTGCTCCTTTAATCTCCAAAAGATCTGCAATTTCATTAAAAATTTTAACAACTTCTGCATTACGAGCCATGAAAAAAACCAAAAAATTAAAAACTTCCCCCGCTATTCAAAACGGGGGAGTTAAAAAAAGAACTACTCTTATAAGCAGCTATTATTTCTTTTATTTTTACGATTAGACTTCCTTCTAGATTTACGTCTTTTATTTTGTTGATTTTCCTCTTTTTGATTATTTTTTCTTTTTGTATTTCTTCTTTTAATAGCCATAGTTTCCTCCTTGTTGGCTGTAATGTTACAAATACTAATTTAATTTTTTAAACGCATTAATTATTTTTAAAGTTTCGAAAGTTTTGCCAAAAATAAATTCGAAAATAACCTTAAATGAGATTCAAACTATGAATTAGACGGGTTTTTTTCTACCTGCCAGCCACCGCCTAAAGCTTTATATAAAGAGACCAAATTCAAAAGCGAGGCTGTTAAACTATTTAATACTTTTTCTTGAGCGGACACAAACTCTCTTTGTGCCTTGATCAATTGTACTATATCAACCAGCCCTTGGGCGTATCTATCAGAACTAAGACGGGCAAGCGCCTGATTGCTTAAAGCTTTATCTTTTAAATTTTTCAAGATTTTTACATTTTCCTGATAAGTCACTAAAGCGCCCTGAGTTTCCTGCAAAGCATTTAAAACTGTTTTTTGATATGTGTGCATAGCAGCAGCCTGACCGGCTTGACTGACCCGCAGATTACCCATTAACCGGCCGCCCTCAAAAATCGGAGTATTCATATCTCCCCCTACTTCCCAAGTCTTACTAGCTGATCTAAAAAGATTAACCAGTTTAACAGCCTCCAAACCCAAATCAGCGCTTAATGTAAAAGCAGGAAAAAAAGAAGCCACAGCCACCCCCACTTCTGCAGTAGCTGCAGCCAGATTCCTTTCTGCTCTACGGATATCTGGTCTACGGCGCAAAAGATCGGAACGCAGACCGATAAAAATTTGGCCATAAGGAAGATCTGGCAGATTTTTAGGTTTAATCATTTCATCAAAAAGGGCCTCGGGCATTTTTCCCACTAAAAAAGAAAGAGCATAAATACCTCTGTACATGCTGGCAACAGTATCAGGCAATTGGCTTTTAGCCAACGACAGCTCTGCCTGAACACTTTCCAGATCCAATTGATTTTTATAACCATCTGTGACGCTTTGCTGCACAACTTTTAAATTTTCTTCCAAAAGGCGGATATTATCTCGAAGCAGCTTTACTTTTTCCTGATAACTTCTCACTTCCAGATAATTTTTAGCTACTTCTGCAGTTACTGAAATCAAAATATCATGTTTGCTCTCAACCGCGCTTTCTACACGGGCAGACTCTGCTTCCACAGATCTTTTAGTCTTACCGAAAAAATCGATTTCCCAAGAAGCATCAAAAAGCACATTAAAAAGATTTTGAATTGGCGGAAATCCCGGCAAAGAATAAGCCAGCAAACGCCCATGTCTGCTAAACTCTGTTCTGGAAGCTCCGATACCTGCATTGATTTGAGGAAAAAGCGCAGATGCTGTGACTTGCCTTAGAGCCCTTGCCTGCAGCATATTAGCCTGAGCGGTTAAAATATCCTGGTTACATTTGGACGCTAAAACTACATATTTATCTAATAGCTCGTCATCAAAACTTTCCCACCACTTTTCCAAAGGCTGACTGTCAGAATATAATTTATTTTGCTCTTGCCGGCTTTGGCAATTTTTATCATGCCATTTATTAGATACATCATTTTTAGGAGCTTGGTAATTAGGGCCAACCATACACCCACTTAATAAACAGAGCACACCGAATATTAGAAAAATAATTTTGGCTTTAACAGTTTTAACTAACTTTACCATAATAAGATCTACTTTAATAAATTTACCGGCTTTCAAATCTTTGATTTTAACATTAACAATCTTCACAAGCAGTTACCTTTGTATTTTACATATCCTATTTTTATATAAACTATGTTTATTTTTTTATTCCAGTCTTCTACGAAAACAAAAACTGGCCCCAATCAAATTAAAAAAACCAATAATTACCATGGGCCAAAGGTTTTCCAAAACTGTTTTTACTGACATAGCCTTTAAAAATAGCCCTTTAGAAATTACCAACATATATTTTAATGGAATGCCATAAGTTACCGGCTGGAGCCAAATGGGCATATTTTCAATCGGAGTTGCAAAACCAGATAAAAGGATAGATGGGAGTAAAAAAACAAAGGTACCTAATAAAGCTTGCTGCTGAGTCATCGAAAGGGCAGAAATGAATAATCCGACGCCACTGACAGAGGTCACAAAAATAAACAAACTGAAAAAAAATACTAAAGGCGAACCGGTAAAAGGCACGCCCAAAACAAAAATGCCTATCAGCATCATCAGACTTCCTTCTATAAAGCCGATCAAAATACCAGGCAGGGTTTTGCCAATCAAGACTTCAAAAGGCGCCAAAGGCGACACTAAAAGCTGGGAAAAAGTGCCCAGTTCTCTTTCTCTGGCTACTGACTGCGAAGTCACAATCAAGCAAGTTATCATGGACAAAGTAGCAACCAGACAAGCAATATTATACCAGTAATAAAGCAAGTTGGGATTAAACCAATAGCGTAAAATAAGATTGGTATTTTGTTGGTTATATTCTGTCAAAAATTCCAACTGTGTGCTGAAATCGTATAAAATTGTATTGGTATAGCCTGCCAAAATCTGAGCGGTATTTGATTTTCTGCCATCTAAAATCAGTTGTATATCAGCAGTTTTATGAGCATCGAAATTGCGGGAAAAATCCTCTTTAATAAAAACAACCATGATGCCTTTTTGGTTATCGATAAAAGGTTTTATATCTTCTGCTTTTTGCAGATACTTGATCTTACTAAAAACCGGAGATCCATGAAAGCGCTGAACCAGCTGAAAAGCTCTGACCCCGTTATCTAAATTCAAAATGCCAATCGGCACATCTTTAACATCCAAAGTTGCCGCATAAGCAAATAAAAAAAGCTGCAAAAACGGAGGGAGCAAAATAGCCAGTCTACTTTTAGGATCTTTTAAAATAACCAAGATTTCTTTGAAGATCAAAGCTACAATGCGGCTTTTTTGCATATCAATCCAATCTTTTAACGGTTTTAAAAGCAGCAATTAAAAAAAGTAAAAGTCCAATTAAAAACATAGGTATCATATTAAAAAATATAAGTCCCCAAACATTACCGACCAAAAAAAGCGTTTGCAAACACTGCACAAAATACCTAGCAGGAATTACATAAGTTAAATACTGGATAAAAGCAGGCATACTGGCAATTTCAAATAAAAATCCCGATAAAATATATGCTGGCAAAAAACCAGCGGTCAAAGCAATTTGAGAAGCAATATTCTGATCTCTGGAAAAGCTGGAAATCAAAAGACCAAAACCCAAAGCTGAAAACAAAAAAACAGCCGAAGTCAATCCCAAAAGCCAAAAAGACCCTCTTAAGGGCAGGCCGTATCCCAAAGTCGAAACCAGCACACAAATTACCATAGAAATCATACCCAACACGAAATAAGGTATCATCTTACCTAAAATCAACTCGCTAATTTGTGCAGGGGTGGAAATCATGGATTCCATTGTTCCTCGCTCCCACTCTTTGGCTACCACCAAAGCGGTCAAAAGAGTTCCGATCAGGGTCATGATAATAGCCAAAGAACCTGAGAGTAAAAAATATCTGCTTTCCAGCTGCTCATTATACCAAAACCTGGATTGAGTACTAATTAAAGGCAATCCCTGCAAATTCTTGCTTAAATGTTCTTGCTGCAAAAAAGTTTGAAAAGCGCCCTGCAGATAATTTTTCACAAAATTAGCAGTGTTAGGTTCGCTACCGTCAGCTACCACTTGAATAGGAGCTACTTTGTGTCCTCTTTTTCTAAATTGGGTAAAATAAGCAGGAACGGTGACAAACCCTCTAATTTTCCCTTTTTCCAAATCTTCTAAAAGTTCTCTCGAATCATGCTTTATTTTTACATCAAAATAAATGGAATCTGTTAAAGACTTAGCAAAGATCTGGGCATCGGGAGCGGTATCTTCCAAAGCCAGACCAATCCGCAAATGATCCAAATCCAAAGAAACGCCGAAACCGTATAAAAACAATAGCAGCATAGGTAAGAAGATGCTAATTAAAATCGAACTGGGATCTCTAACAATCTGAACAGACTCTTTCACTATTAAAGCTCGCAACCGGCGACGGCTTCCTTGACGAATTTCCCGCATAACTGCTTTAGAAGGGGTTTTTGGCATCATACTCCTCTATTAATTTAACAAAAGCATCTTCTAAAGTGGGATTTGGATTTTGCCTGGAGGCTGCTATTTTTTTTAAATCATCAGGCGTTCCGGTATTAATAATCTTACTGCGATAAATTAAAGCAATCCGATCGCAATATTCTGCTTCATCCATAAAATGGGTAGTAACCATAATCGTAACGCCTTTTTCTACCATGCCATTAATATGGTTCCAAAATTCTCTTCTGGTAATGGGATCAACGCCGGAGGTGGGTTCATCCAAAAACAAAACTTCCGGATGATGCATGGTAGAACAGGAAAGCGCTAATCTCTGTTTAAACCCAAGCGGCAAAGATTCAGAGGCAGCACCGACATATGATTTAAGATTAAAAACATCAATCATTTGCTGAACAGCATCAATTCTTTTTTTACCTATTAAATTATAAACTCCGGAAAAAAAATCCAAATTCTGATGAACAGTCAAATTACCGTATAAAGAAAATTTCTGAGCCATATAGCCAATGCGCGATCTGGCCTGTCCGGGAGCTACTTTTAAATCCAGACCATCTACCGAAGCCGTGCCTTCAGTCGGCGTCATTAAACCGCACATCATTTTAAAAGTAGTCGACTTGCCTGCTCCATTAGGTCCTAAAAGCCCAAAAATTTCTCCTCTTTTAATGGAAAAACTAACATGGTCAGCAGCTATAAAATTACCAAATTTTTTAGTCAGCCCATCTGTTACAATCACATCTTTTTTACTATCTTTGATAGCCGGCATAATTTTAGCCAGCTGCGAATTTCCTCCTGTCACTGCACCTAAAATATCCACAAAAGCATCTTCAAATCTGGGCTTTATTTCTTCTATTTTCAACTCTTGATGATCATTTTTCAGTTGGGCAAGATCCAAAGGAATCCGATCAGACCATTTTTGTCTGTTGATTTGTCGATCATTTTTTTCTTTAATCTTAGATTGATCTTGCAACTGTTGTTTATCTTTTAAGACAATTCTCAAATCTTTACCCTGAATCACGCCATCTATTACATTGTTCAAATTTAAGGTTTTGGTCAAAAGCCGGCGGCGGTGTTTTTTAATATTAGTAATTTTAAATACCCGCCCTTGCATTTTCTGTGTCAGCTGATGCGGATCTCCTGTATAAAGCAGTTTGCCTTCATTTAAAAGCAATACAGTATGGCATTTTTCTGCTTCCTCCAAATATGCAGTGCTCCAGACAATCGAAATATCTTCTTTCAGCAACTCGCCTACCATTTTCCACAGTTCTCTTCTAGAAATGGGATCTACTCCGACGCTAGGCTCGTCCAATAAAAGCAAAGCCGGCTTTTTAACAAGAGCACAAGCCAGTCCCAGTTTTTGTTTCATTCCGCCGGAAAGCCGTCCCGTCAGCCGATCCTGAAATCGAGATAAATTAGTAAACTGCAGAAGCCTTTGAAAAGTTTTTTCTCTTTCTTTCCCTAAAACTCCTCTCAGATCTGCATAGAGATTTAAATTTTGCAAGACGCTCAAATCCTCATAAAGCCCAAATTTCTGAGGCATATAGCCTGTTAAAAAATGGACATATTCAGCTTCTTTCACAGTATCATAACCGGCTACATTAACCTGGCCTTTTGTTGGCAAAAGCAAACCTGCTATCAGCCGAATAAGAGTCGTTTTACCAGCGCCGTCCGGGCCGACCAAGCCGACAATCTGAGCTTTAGGAATTTGGGCATTAATATTTGTTAATACCTGTTGAGATCTGGAATTAAACGACTTAAAAAGATGCTGAATGTCAACCAGAGCATCAGTCATAATTTTTCTTTTTATGTTCTTCTTTACTTCGCCAAGGGTCTATACGCACCTTGACCGTTACTGGCATTCCCTGTTTTAAATACTGATCCGGATTTTCAGCATAAACTCTGATTCGATAAACCAAATCAGTTCTTAATTTGGTTGTTTCTACAGTTTTTGGAGTAAATTCAGCAACAGGAGAAATAAAACCGATTTGACCAACATAGACAGGTCCTCCATTAACAGCGTCTGGGGCATCAGTATAAATTTCAGCCGGCATGCCGTAGTAAATCATGCTCAGCTTCGGTTCTGTTACAAAAGCCCGAATCCAAACAGGAGAAATAACAGACAAAGAATAAACCGGATCAGACGGGTTAACAACAGTTCCCGGCTCTCTAATACGAGTTAGGATAATGCCATCAGTGGGAGCATAAATTTCGGTATATGCCAAATTGTCCTGAGCTACCACTAACGATGCTTTAGCTGATTTTAGATCAGCCCACAGACTATTACGATTGGCCATAGCGTCATCTAAATCTTCCTGCGACACACCGCCGACTTTAATTAATTGCCGCCGGCGTTGTAATAAAATCTCGGCATTTTTCAATTTGGCATCAATTGCCAAAACATCGGCTTGAGCTTTAGCTACCTGACTGTCATAAGGGGTTTTGTCCAAAACTGCAACCAAAGCGCCTTTGGGAACTTCATCACCTTCTTCATAAAACAGTTTTTCTACCTGTCCGGCTACTCGAAAACCCAGGTCAACTTCTCTGACATCGACATTTCCATAAAAAAACAGTTCATTTGCATTTTTTTCTACATGCCGATATAGATAAACGCCTGCCAAAATAGCGGTTAAAAGAACAACAGTTAAAGACGATAACAAAACAATACGTTTCATATTAATCAAAGCCCTATGTCTGCTTAATTTGTTCCATATACTTTTAAATTTAAGTTTGCAATTAAATTCTTACGATTTTAATAGGTTAACTACTCCTGACTAAAATCGAACGCTTGTAACTAGATCTATTGATAGTTCCCCATGGCTAAGATAAAACAAAGCAAAAAATTGCAGCTTTTTATTAAAAAAATAAGACTTGAAAATAATTTCCCAGAAAATATTTGATAGCTTAAAAATCCGATCTTTTTTTATGCTTAACAATAATTGATGAAAAATAAAAATTAAACATTGCCAATAACAGTCATTTATTAAAATGGCTTTTTAATAACGGTAAGGAGTCTAAATTATGCATTTAAAATTATTTAAAGCTGCTTTAACTACAGCAGTGATTATCACAAGCTGCAGTTTCAGCGCCGCCTTAAAAAGACAAAAAGCAGAAGATGAACAAGAAAAAACGCAAGAGCGCCTTACTTTTACAGAAAAATATACCCAAAAAAATAAAGAGCTGGAAAATATGGAAGATAAAATACTAGCTGCTTATAACAAACCAGCCCGTATTAATCCTGAAGGCAAATGGGACTTTAACATATTCGGCAGCCTTATTTATTGGGAAGCCAGAGAAAACGATCTAACGGTAGCTAATATGTACGACTCACATGGTTCTACTGCCATCTTAAGCCATACCCAAATGAAATATGAATATAAACCTGGATTTAAAGTTGGCATGGGAATGAATGTCGGAGATCATGACAATTGGGTGCTTAACATGTGTTATACCCGTCTTCATGACAACTATACTGCTAGTATGAATATTCCTTCTTCAGAAGTCTGGTCTGATGATGTTATCCCCGGCTGGCTTTCTTACCAATTAATTACAGGATATTCTTTTTTAAGCAGCAAGGGAACTTGGACCAATGATCTGAACTGGATTGACGTGAACTTAGGCAGGCCTTTTTATTCTGGTGAAAAGCTTTGTATTTTCCCTTATATAGGAATGCGCAGCGGATGGATGGATCAAAAATATGCTGCTGAATACACAGCTACTACACTATCAGATACAGATACCAGCTACAATTTTTCTTCTAATAGCAAACAAGACAGTTGGCTGATCGGCCCTAGAGCAACTTTAGTTTCTGACTGGCATTTTGCTTATGGCTTAAAACTAAGAAGCAATTTAGCAGCCGGTTTATATTATCAAGATTTTAAAAATACTTTTACTGATTACAATATTACTGGAATAGCTTACTCACATTCTGTAAAAAAACATAAAAATATAACTTTTAACTATGAAATAGGCTTAGCTTTTGGCTACAGCACTTATTTTGCCAGCAACAAAGGCCATATAGACATTGCTATAGGATATGATTTCCAAATGTTTACTAATCAAAATTCCATGAAATCAATTATTAGTGATTTTATTAGCATCAGCGATGGTATCTTAGAAGGCGACTCTAACACTGCTGATTTAGCTTTACACGGCTTAACTGTATCAGCCAGATTTGATTTCTAAGTTTTTCTGTTATATTAAAAACACCAGCAAATCTATTTTTTCATAAACTAGATAAGCTGGTGTTTTTTTTAATTCTCTTTTATCAAACGTGTCATAAAACCTACTCTTTTTGGGAACAGGATATAAGGCGCTTGCTTTCATAGCACACTACTTTCCGTATGCGATAACCGAGCATACAAAAATTAATAAAAGACCGCCGGCACATCGGTAAGCCTGGAAAGCTGCTGGGATTTCTCGGAGCTGAGAACCAGAAATCCTTTGCCTTTAGGCGAGAGAGGTTCAATAAAAATCCTGCGTATTAAAACAAGATCTATACAATCATGTGCTTTAGACTTTATGCAGATATTAAGATCCAAGTTAAGACTCTTTTAAGCACTATAACATATTAATTTAAAACAGCTTGCCTAAAGATTTCAGCAAAATATTGAGGAGTAAAAAAATAGCTATGTTTAGTTTGCAAGAAATTTTCAATCTTTTTTAAATATTGCAAATAAGTATTTTCGTCCATTTGCTTTAAATAAACATAAAGCTCTTCTAAAGATGTAAAATTTTTACGATCTATAAAACAATTGGCGGGTATATATTCGGCAATATTATCAGCGCCCAAATAAACAGGCACACAGCCAAAATGAAAAGCATCAAAAATTTTCTCGGTCACATATCCGTGAATGTTTTGTATATTTTCGTAACAAAGACAGAACTTAAAATCTCTCAGCACTTCTTTAGTTGCAGCTTTTCCTTGATAACTTCGATATTTTTTATCCCAAGCCGGGCCGAACAAATAAAAGTCTTCTTGATGATCTAACAATTTAACAGCATTTTCTCTTTGTTTATAAAGGGCATCGGGATGTTTAGAATGTTTATAACGGGCCATCATGGCCAGCAATTTTTTTTCAGAAAATGGTTTTTTCTGGGCAAGCATCGGTTTTTTTTCAGGATAATAAAATTTAAAATATTTGTAGCCATCTATTAACTTATCATTCCAGGTATAAATTTTCGAAAAAAAGCGATGGTATTTTTTCTGGTAATTTTTATCTACCGTACTAGGCGGCTCCCATAAAAACAAAATTAGTCTTTTGGATGAATACTTTTTTAAATGTTTACGGGAAATATTTTCCAAATCAAAAATCACCAATTTATATAAGTTTTTTAATTTTGTTTTATCTATAGTTCTCGTAATTTTAAGTCTACAGCCTAGTTTCCGGCAAAGCTCGGACAAATTCTGATTATAAAAAACCACATCCTGATTTGGTTTATCTTCAAAACTGAAAAAGCCTGGATAAAGGTAAATCACATTTTTTTTAAAGTTCAAATAAAAGCTTATGCTAAGAGCAAAAGCCACAAGACCAAAAATCCAAAAATTTTTGAAGTGTTTTATCTGCATACAAAAATATTAAATAAATCCTAATTATTTTTTAAATTAAAAAAATATCCAAATAAGCTAAGTTTTTATTTCTAAAAAAAAATGTAAAATCGCTAACATTGAACAAATGGGAGTTTTTTATGATCAAAAATTTTTTATTTTGTATTTTATCAGCGGGATTAACCATCAGCCTTTTTGCTGAAAACCAAAACAAATTAAAAAAAGAATCTATCCCGATAAAGCCTATCCATCAACCTGTAAAAGCTTATCAAACTCCGCATAATATTCTACTGTTTACAGCTCTGCCAGCTTCCGGCAAATCAGAGGTTCGAAGATACTTGGATAATTTAGACAAACCTGCAGCCTTAAAAGAATTTAATATTCAAGAGACCATTCAACTAGACGATTTTCCTTATGTGCATATTATGCGCGAGGTTAGCAGGGAAATGATAAATCAGGGGTTGGAAGGCGCCTTTTTCAGATCTACTGTTCTCCCCTTCAAAGATCCTCATGACTGGGGAACATTAGCGCAGCTGATCAATTTAGAATATGAAGATATTGCTCTAAACCAACCGATCTCAGTCTCTTCTTCTGCTGCTGACTGGCTTTTTGCCCGCATAGACAGAGCCCGTAAAAAAACCGGGAAAGATCCTATTTTCAGCAAACTCTCTTTACGTTTAAGAAAAGCTTTAGCTGCCAAATTAGAAAAAGAAGCTGTTAAAATTTTAACCAATTTAAATGCCAACATAGCCAAAGGTTTTAAAGACAAAACTGTAGTAATAGAATTTTCCAGAGGCGGTGCTTCTGCTTCATCTATGCCCTTACCTGCACCTTACGGCTATCAGCATACGCTTTCCCAACTAAGCCCTCAGATTCTAGAACGAGCAGCAATTATTTACATACAAGTCTCTCCTTCTGATTCTTTAAGAAAAAATACTGTCCGTTCCAATCCCAACGATCCCGGCTCGATTTTAAACCACAAAGTTCCTTTAGCAGTCATGTATGCAGATTATGGATGCGACGACATGTTTTATTTAAAAGCAAAATCTGACAAACCCAATACTATTTGTGTCGAAAAAAATGGCAAAAAATATTTTCTGCCATTAGGAATTTTTGACAATAGAGATGATAAAACCACCTTTTTACGAGAAGACAAAAAACTCTGGAACAAAGAAGATATACAAAAATTACATTCTGAGCTGAAAACAACTTTTGAAAAGCTAAAAAGATCTTCTGCTACATCTAAAGACTAAAGACAACATTATTTAATTTATGTCGCATGAAATCAGCAAATTAATTAACAGCTTGCGTCGGGAAACAACAGCTTTATCTTCTCAACCAAAAGCTAAAGAAAAAGAACGTCTGGATATTATCACACAGCATTTGCAAGAGTTATGCAGGCAACTAGTTTTTTATCAAACTGAGTTTTTAAAAATTGGATCTTCTGATACAGAAGAACATACCCATCAAACTCTTCAAAAAGAAATCGGCCCTTCTCTTACCAAGCTTGAACAAAACCAAGAAATTACGGATCTTTTTCAAATTGCAGTTTATTTAAGCGATCCTGAAATCTCTTTTTCTACTGAGCTTTTACAAGTTTTAAGCCGGTATCATGGCAGCCATTTTCAAAGGTTATGCACGCCTGCTATCAGGCCGATGAGATCCAATATTTTAGACAAAGAGCAAATCAAGCTTTGGCTGCAAGCACAGCCGGAAAAGCAAATTGAACTAAGGGCTTCTTTAGAAGCAATTAAACATATTTCACAGGAAGAATTTGAAACAGCTTTTCAAGCATCGGTAGCTTCTTTTAACAGACAAATGCAAAAAGACAGTAAAAACCTACTTAACCCGCCTTCTTATATTGCCGTCAGCTGGCATTTTAAAAGTCAAGCATGGATGTTAAAACTGGCGTTACCCCAGCTGGACATTTTACCTGAAGAAATTTTGGATTTTGAAAATATAGAAGAAGAAGTTGCTATTCTTTCGCAAAAATTAAAAAAATTTAAAGCCTGTAAAATTGTTATTTTTGATGATGCCATTTATAGTGGCAAACAAATGCGCGGTATTCTTGGGAAGTTTATTAATCTATATTTTGATTTAGGCTTTTCCTATCCTTCTTTCCAAATTGTCTGTCCTTTTATTACTGAAAAAGGAAAAAAATTTTTGCAGGAAGAATATGCCCAGCTAATTGGACTTTCTTTACAGTTTGCCGAACATAGAACAATGCCTACCTTTCAGACAAAAATAGCCGAATTACCGGATGGTGCAAAAATTTTCCAACGGCTTTTAAAAACCAGGCTCCGGGGAAATTTATATGCCAAGCGTTTAGGTACTTATTGGTTTGATCATAAAGTACCCGATCAAATATCTTTTCCGTCTTTTATATCTCAAGGTCTTGTTTTTGACAAAGCCGGAAATGCTATTGCTGAAGATGGGCGGTTAGTGCAATACAAACTCATTCCGAAAACATTACCTCCCTATAAGCTTTTTTAAAATTTTTACAATTTTTTTTTAAAAAATCTTTAAAAAAAACTTTATTTATTTTAACCTTTTTACCCATTATGAGTACAACTTTTCTACCAGTTAGTGAAAATGGATTTTTACAGCAAAATGCTAAAAGCATTTTTTCTAAAGATTTTAGTTTTGGCAATTTGCGCATTGTCTTAAATTTCACCAAAGACAAAGAAAGAAACTGGCAAATGGAAGGAACGGCCACTCTTTCTAACCACAGCTATCATATGCACAATATTTCTCCCAAAAAATTAGCAGTCGATAAGTTTTATTATGTCGGCAGTTGGAAATTACATATTGATTATTTCGGAGCAAACATTAATTTAGACCCTGCCATTCCGGAAAACAAACTTGATATTTTAGCCAACCGCAAACTAATTGATATTTCAGTTATTCAAAATGGACTTTTGATAAAAAGCGAATGTATGGAAGGAACTATTCATATTACTGGATAATTACGTTCAGCTTATTTTTTTATCTGAAAAACTCTACTTATAAAAGATCATGAAAAGCATCAATAAGTCCGCATAAAAGAGCTTGTTCGCCATCTCCAAGATTTCCTTTTAACAAATTACATTTATTATCAAGCTCTTGCAGAATTTGTTTTTGCGGTTCAGAAAAATCTAATTTAGCAGCATAAAAATTTAAAAAGGTAACAAGCTCCTGCACTTGTTTCAACCATTCTAATCTTTGCTCTTTACTTTGCATTTCCGCCTTATCGCGGATCATTTGTCTTAAAACATTCAAAGTTAATAAAACTTTTATTCGAAAGCCGCTTTTTTCCTCAATTAAACAAGACAAAACATCTCTTAAAGTCTCTAAAGTACCTAATAATTTAGCCAGCCTAAGATAAGAGATTTCAACTTGCAAACAGATTTCTTCCATTTCTTTAACGCTATCATTGATCATCTGCTTATCTTCTTCACTTAAAGAAGTTATATTTTCGTTTATCTCTTTTAATTTTGAATAAGCTATCTGGATAGCTTTAACAGGGATATTTTTTTGATTACCTATTTTTTTATCGAAATAGACTTTTTCAAATAATTCTCTTAAGATATTAACTTGCAGTAAAGCCTGTATTTTTTTAGGGTCTATTTGAGTGTATTGCATAATAAATTTTATCTTTGGATGTTTTAATTTTACCGCTACTTTATAATTTGATATATAGCATGAAGTAACAATTTAGCAAAGTCCTTCTCAAAAATGGTTGGAAATGAGTACCAAAATTCTTTTAAACATTAAAGTCCTAACCAATTCCAGCAGAAATGAAATTGTCGGTTGGCAGAATAATTTTCTAAAAATCAAGATCAAGGCCCAAAGAGAAAAAGGCAAGGCTAACTTGGAACTAATTAACTTGTTAGCTAAGTTTTTAGACATTTCCAAAAATAGAATCCGGTTAATTAATGGGAAAACTTGCAGTTTAAAAATTTTATCTATCCAGACGAGCTTTGAACATTTTCTGAACCGTCTTTTACAGGCGGGCCTCCCAGCGCCTCCCTTTGAGCTTTAAGCTTATTGATTTTCTTTTGTAAAATTTTAGCATTTTCCCTAAACTGAGCGGCGGCATTCAAAGCTCTTTTAGCTTCTTGCAAATAACCTTCTTGGAACTGCAAGCGCTGGCCTTGATTTTCCAATTTAAGAGCTTTGCCTTCAATGCCGGTTTTTGCTTTTTCCAGCTCATCGATTTGTTTAGTCAGCTCTTCTATTTTTTCCTGACGACTTAATTTTTCTTCTGCGAAAACCTCAGAAGATGTTAAAACTGCAAAGATAGCTAGAAAAGCCGATATACAGCAGGCCCATGCATGTAAATTTATTTTTTGCAGACATTCTTGATAGCAAGCATTTAAAAACTTAAAGTTAAATAGAAGCCAATAAAAACTTTTAAAAACTGACATAAATATTTTCCTTTTTCTTTAAATTTGATTAAAATAGATACCATGATTAAAAAGATATTAAAAATTTTAAAAATTAGCTTTATTTGTCTTTTTACCTCTTTTGCTTTTATTCCTAAATTAGCAAAAGCAGAAAATGCCTTTTTTAAAAACTACCCGAAAGAACAAAAAAAGGGTTTTACTTTACAGAATAGGCTGCAAAAAGCTCAAATGGGCGATTATATTTTAACCTTACAAAACAATATCTACACTTTATTAGTAATCAACCAGGTGCAAAACGACATTTTGATTTTAGAAGAAGCAGCTTTTCCGCTTGAAATTTTAAAAAACAAACCAGTTGCTGATTACAAATCTTTTTTACAAAACCAATTAAAAAAACATAGTCCGGAAGCTATAGTCTGGAACCTGTATAAAATAGATCTGAAAAATCAAAAACTTTTAAAAGCTTACTCTTTAAAACACAAATCTATTTTAAAACTTTCTGACAAAGAGCATTTTTTGGTCAAAATGCTCAATTTGCCTTTAACCATTCTACCAGATTACAAAAGAAAAAAAATTGGCTCTCCTGTGCAAAATGGCGAAATAGATAGACGCAAAAACTGGCAGCCTATTAAATTTTTCGAAGGTCAGAAAATCAAAAATCCAGTTTTTTGGGTTTTAGAAACTTTTTGGCCTAAAGATGGTTCAGAGCTAGCCAATAAAACTTTAGAATTTTATTTCGATGCTGAAAATCAAAATTTTTGTTTCCCTTATTTTGTACAAATCCATACACCGGAAATAACAGTATTTTTAAAAGCAGTAGACAGTGGAAAAAACTTTCAAGGTTCAAAACAAATCAATTTTTAAGCTTTCGTTAACATTTTTTTAACAATTCTTTTAAAACCTTTTGAACAAATATTAAAATAAATGAAACCCAAAACATACAAAAAATAAATCTGCTTTTCATAAAACTTAACAAATTCAATTTTAGTGACTTAAATAAAATCGACAAAAAACCTATTTTGACTTAAAATTTTATATTTAAACTACTTGTAAACAGTTTTTCCACAAAAAAAACAAGTATGTTTAAAATTACTTTTAGCTTTTATCTTAAATTGGCTAAACTAATAGTTTTAATTATATTTGACTGAGATTTAAAGTAGATTTTTAGATTTGCTTTAAGTTAAAAATTTAAACTAAAAAATAATACAAAAGTCTAAAAAAAGACAGCGGCATGAAAAACAAATACTCTTTAAGAAAATCTTTTAAAATTCTGCACCAACTTTATAAAGATTACAAAAAAAAACAGGCCAAACTAAATTCTTCGGAAAAACTACAGCTACAAACTGCTTTAAAAAAACTGCAAGAAGCTATTTTTAAAAAAAATAAATCAGCTGCTTCTCAAGCCGCCAAGGAACTGGAAAAGCTCTCCGCTATTTTCTTAAAAAAGAGTTTTTTGGAAAAAACTATTAATTTTATCTTATCGCTTTCTATAGCTTTGGTTATTGCTATTGTTATCCGTCAAATGTGGTTTGAAAATTATACTATTCCTTCTGGATCCATGCGGCCGACTTTTAAGGAAAAAGACTTTGTAGTGGTCTCTAAAACTAACTTTGCACTCAACAAACCAACAGTCAGGGGCCATTTTTATTTTAATGAAAAACTTCTATCGCATGGAGATACTATAGTTTTTACCACAGCCGGCATGGATATCGCCAATAATGATCATATGTATTTTTTTATTCTGCCAGGCAAAAAACAATATGTTAAACGGCTAATTGGCAAACCTGGAGATGTCTTATATTTTTACGGAGGACAGATCTATGGCTTTGACAAAAACGGTAACAGAATAGAAGCTTTTCAAAAGCAGCCTTATCTGGCAGATATCGAACATATTCCTTTTATCCGTTTTGAAGGCAAAATAATTCCCTTTGATGATCAGTACCTGCTTTATCAAATGAATATGCCGCTAGTGCGCCTTAGATATCATCGGGCATTTTTATTTTCCAACAATAGCCAAGCTATAGACTATTACCAGCTTTGGGGAATAGAAAATTTTGCCCAAAGTCAAATTGTTCAAAAAAATAATCAGCTATTTTTAGAGCTTTCCCACCACCCGACTATTGACAGAGTCATCTTTGAAAACGAACTTTTTTTAGGAACTAAACAACCCAAGTTATTGACAGAGACATCTTATTTACCTTTGGATCACAAACATCTGAAAAAAATTTTTCAGCATATAACCACCTGCCGATTCCATGTCAAAAATGGATTTGCCCATCACTTAGGTTCCAGATTTTATAAATTTGACCCTTATCTAGGTAAAATTCCCAATGGCACTTACGAGATCCTCGATGGCATAGCATATAAAGTCAATCCTTTAGGAATAACTGTTAAGCTTTCTGCTTCTCATCCGCTTTGCCAATATTCTGAAGATTTGGCAATTACCCTTTACAATTTGGGCATAGAGATGAACACTCTTTATCTTAAAAAAAACCAAACTTCCTTATCGCCTTCACGCTATGCTTATTTTAAAGACGGTAATTTAATCTTAATGAACCATGTGATCTTTAAAAAAGATAATTCTGTTTTAAAAGCTTTTGTAGAAAAAGAAAAAGAAAAAACCAGAAATTCTCAATCGATAGGTTTTTTTGATCCTGGCCCTCCCTTAAAACCAAATGGCAAGCTGGATTTTGAAAAAATCAAAAAATATGGACTCCATATTCCAGAAAAACACTATTTAGCCCTAGGAGACAATCATGCCATGAGTGCAGATTCCAGAGATTTTGGTTTTGTGCCTGAGGAAAATCTAAGAGGAAATCCATCTTTTATTTTCTGGCCGATTAGCAATAGGTTTGGCACTATATCGCAACCTAACCACCCAGCAGCTGTTTTTCCTAAAATTTTTGTCTGGTCTGGTTTTGGCTTATTTCTAATTAGCTATTGGATTCATCGAAAAAGAAAAGAAACAAACAAATTAAAGTTCTGAACTTACAAAGTTGTGAACTTACAAAGTTCATAATTTTCAAAGCTTAATTAACCTAAGCTTTTTCAATTAAAAAAACTGTCTTTTCACCATTCAAATCAACTTCTAATCCCCGGCAATTTTCGAAAACCACTTTAGTAGCTAATACTTCGCCGGTAATATAACTTTTATATTTTTCAAATGCCTGTTTTACCCTGTCTGTTGTCTGCATAGTTAAATGTATGCGGTCGGTAACTTCGAATTTTTTCTCTTTTCTTAAAGTATTCACTTTATTAACAATTTCCCGCACAATACCTTCCAATTCCAATTCTTCAGTAATCTCCGTATCCAGAGCAATAGCAATCTCACTATCCGACATAGCAGCAATTCCCTCTTTGGCTTCTCTTTTAATTTCCACATCTTCCGCCGACAGAAGAATTTCTTCACCCTGAACAATCAAGCTGATATTTTGTCCTTCCTGTAATTTTTTTAGCTTTTCTACTTCCAATCTATCAATTGCCTGTTTAACAGCGCCCATTAACTTACCAACTTTTTTACCAAGCACACGAAAGTTAGGTTTGGCTATTAATTTGACAAAGCTTTTTTCTTCTTCGTAAAAAATAATGTCCTTAACGTTAAGCTCTTCTTGAATCAGTTTTTTTTGCTTGTTTAAAAAACCGACTACTTCTTCTGAAGCAGCTATCAGCGCTTTGGCCAGCGGCTGGCGGACTTTGATTCTAAGCTCTTTTCTTAAAGCATGACCCAAAGAAACAGCTCTTTGTACGCAGTCCATTTCCCTTTCCAAATTTTCATCTCTTAAATCCAGATCAACTTCCGGAAAAGAGCATAAATGCACAGAATCTTCCATATCCTCAGTTTTCAACTCCTGATAAATGCTTTCCGTTAAAAAGGGAATAAAAGGAGCTGCTGTTTTTACCAAAGTCAAAAGCACCTGATACAGGCTTTGAAAAGCCTCCCTTCTATCCTGGCTGTCCTGATCTGCCCAAAAACGCGCACGCGATCTGCGAATATACCAATTAGTCAACTGACTAATAAACACACTGATCGGCTCCACTGCTTTATTCAAATCATATTCTTCTAAAGCGCTGTCAACATCCAGTACTAATTTATTTAAACGAGAAATAATCCAACGGTCAATATTGTTCATTTGTTTAACCTTTGCCGGATCCAAGCTTTCATTTTGCGGCTTAAACTTATAAATCTTGGCATAAGTAGCTAAAAAATAAAAACTGTTCCAAAGAGGCAGCAGAATCTGTCTTAGAACCATTTCCACGCCTTTTTTAACAAAACGCAAATCCTCTGCTTTAACAGCAGGACTGCTTAGCATATAAAAACGGATGCTGTCAGCTCCAAATTGATTGATAACTTCCATAGGCTCTGGATAGTTTTTTAGCCGTTTAGACATTTTGTTGCCGTCTTCTGCCAAAATAATGCCGTTGACAATCACATTTTTAAAAGCCGGCTTAGCAAATAAAGCCGAAGAGAGCACATTCAAGGTATAAAACCAGCCTCTGGTCTGATCCAGCCCTTCAGCAATAAAATCAGCCGGAAAATTGTCCTCGGTTTCTTTTTTATGCTCAAAAGGATAATGGTTTTGAGAATATGGCATAGAACCTGATTCAAACCAGCAGTCAAAAACTTCAGGTATCCGACGATAGACTTTTCCTTTATGCTCAAAGGTAAGCTGATCAATATAGTGTCGATGCAAGTCTGTGATTTTTTCTCTGGTCTTCTCTTCCAGTTCTTTAACAGAACCAAAAACTATTAAATCCCCTTCATCATTATGCCAGATAGGAATAGGGGTCCCCCAATAGCGATTACGTGAAATAGACCAGTCTCTGGCATTTTCCAGCCATTTACCGAACCTTCCTTCTTTAATATGTTCCGGCATCCAATAGATCTGTTTGTTGGACTGAATGATTTGCTCTTTAAATTTTTCAACTGCTACAAACCAAGTGGCCACAGCTTTGTAAATCAACGGAGTATCGGAGCGCCAGCAATAAGGATACCTATGGCGGACTGTACCTTGATGAAAGACTTTTTCTTCTGCTTTTAAGCTGCGAATAATCTCTTTATCGCAATCTTTCACCAAACGGCCTTGATATTCAGGAACCTCTTTCGTAAAACGGCCATTAGAATCAACTGGGCAAACCAGTTCTATGTTTGCTTTTTTACAAGCAAAAAAATCCTCTTCGCCAAAAGCCGGAGCAGTATGCACAATGCCTGTGCCTTCATCTGTTGTGACAAAATCATCTAAAATAACTCTGAAAGCCCCACTCTTACCCTGTTTTGCAAAATAAGGAAAAAGTGGCTCATACCTATAATTTTCCAGCTCTTTGCCTTTAATCTCCTGAACGACTGAATATGTTTTTTCATCTTTAAAATAATGGCCAAGTCTGGCTTTCGCCAAAATATAAAATTTTCCACTTTCCAAATCTTTGACTTTAACATATATCAAATCCGAAGCTGTGGTTAAGGCCAAGTTAGAAATCAAGGTCCATGGCGTGGTTGTCCAAACCAAAAAATAAGTATTTTTAATGTCTTCTGTGCTATCTGAAGCTTCAATATCTTCTGAACCTGTTTTAATAATTCTAAAAAGAACGGTCAAAGAAGGATCATCGACTTCTTTATAATTGGAAGTGGCTTCAAAATTAGAAAGCGGCGTTCCCAAAGTAGTAGAAAAAGGCATTACCTTAAATCCCTGATATACCAGCCCCTTTTCAAACAGCTGTTTAAATACCCACCAGACAGATTCCATAAAATTCTTGTCCATAGTACGGTACGTATGCTCCATATCCACCCACCGTCCCATGCGAGAGACTGTTTTTTTCCACTGGTCTGTATATCTTAAAACAATGCTTCTGCATTCTTCATTAAAATTGGCAATTCCAAAATTTTCAATCTCTTCAGCGCCCCTAAGAGCTTTGGCTTTTTCAATTTCATTCTCTACAGGCAAGCCGTGGCAGTCCCAGCCAAACTTTCTTTTGACATAATAGCCTTTCATAGTTTTATAGCGTGGAATCACATCTTTAATGGTACCTGCTAAAAGATGTCCATAATGCGGAAGTCCTGTTGCAAAAGGAGGACCGTCGTAAAAAGAAAAACTTTTATTTTTGCGGGTAATCTCTAAAGACTTTTCAAAAATTTTCTTCTCTTTCCAAAATTTTAAAACTTTTTCTTCTCTCTGTGGAAAAGGCTGATTGGAATTTTCAAACATAAAAAAACTCTCTTAATAAAAAATATCTTACAGTATCCAAACAAATTTAAGACCTTAACTAAAATAAAGATCTGGCTTGATACAAATTAACAGCTTTTTATCATAAACAATTTTATTCTTTTTCGCCACTAAGAGCTAAACTATTCCGAACCAAAACATAAAATTCTCCATTTTTTCCTCAAAAATCTAAAAACATGAAAAAATTGCTTTCCCAATTTAATTATTTTTTTTTACGCTCAAACCATCAAACTACTGTAAGTCTTTAAAACAAAAGTAATTAACTATGAAGCCACGTTTCTGATATGAACATTAAAAGATTTTAATCGTTAAAGTATGTTCGAAAAATTTAATTTTTAACCTCGACAAGTCGTAAAAAAACTATTAAAATAGAAAACTTAAAAATATCATAATATTTCTGGGGGTGTACTGGTTTCGACTTGAATACGACCTTCCAGTGGCATGCAGAGGTCCCGGTTGGCCTCTTTAAAAAACCGGAAACTTTTAATTGGCGAAGATTATATGCCAATGGAAGCAGCTGCTTAAGACTTAATTGTCTTAATTTAGCTCTTGAATAAGACCTAACAGTCTTATCTTCCCGGTGCTTTAAGATTTGACCGAGAGTCTTAAAATCCACTGTCATACATCTTGGTATGGACTTTAAAACTTTTCATGCTTTTAGATTAAAGTCCAAGAAAAGAAAAGAGTAGATTATTCCACTTGAGGCACGAGTCTAGCCTCTGGAATAATTTATAAAAATAGACTCTAAGCATGTAGTCATTGGTTTTGGAACTATTTGAGGACGAGAGTTCGATTCTCTCCACCTCCAAAATTTTACAAAGTTAAATACAAATTCATTAATCCGCCAACAATCCGTTGTCTAAATAAGGCAACAATTTGTTGCCCAGCTTTTAATTGAAAGCTTCCCCAGCCAAAAATTCTGAATATATCAATTTTGTAAAAGTGCTTTCCATTTCTGTAATTGCTCTGGTGTAATACCTAGGCCGACCAATCGACTTTCATCGATTTGTCCGAGGTCTTCCAAAACATCTTCCGTAAAGGCTGCACAGGCTGTAGCTGGTACGCGGAGGGAAGCTTCTGCATCCACAAACTTCTTTATTTTCTCACCGATTAAAGCTTGCAAGATCACATCCCTTACTACCTCCCTTCGATCCTGTCGATATCGCACACGCACTTCATCAAATCCCATTGCTTTAACTGTCGAGTCATAAGCTGCACAGGTACGTAGATAGGAATAAACATATAGATCTACCAATGGACGCACATCCTGGAGTTCATAGATCGCAATCATTGCCGATATATAGTCTTCGACACTAACATTGCTGAATGCAAGCGGCACGAGATTTCCTCTGATCAGCGATATATTAGCAGATAATCGAGCAGTTCGTTTATTCACATCTGCAAAAGCCTGCAGATAACTAATATGAATCAATAAAAAAATACTTTGTTCGTAAGGATCTCTAATTTGCCTTGCTTTATGAGCTATTTTATCCAGTTGTTGCTCTAACTTTTTAGGATCTTCAAACGGGATATAGGTTGACCCCCCAACACGAACACCATACTTTCGTACTTTTCCTGCCTCCGCAGACTCCACAAGGCCATCAGATAATAAGAAGTGTAACGTACATATGACATTACGGCTGATCTCTATCTTCGATACATTATCAACAAGATAACGAATAGCTTCCTTGTGATTCAAAATCATTGTCTTCTCTTCATCCAGCTTTCCTTCAACGGTATCACCATGAAGCAGTAAACGTTCAGTATCTAACAAAGAGTAAGTATTTCCCTCCAAACGTGATGAATTATATGACAGATCAATTATCAATCGATTAAAAATCTGATGAGCATAAGTACCAGCTGGATCTTGGGCATTAGCTCGTATGCCTGCCACTTGCAACTGCTGTCGCAACATTTCTGATAAATAATAACTAGAATTAGGTTGATAACCGTCAAACCACTCATCAACATAAGCAACGGGTTGCCGCTCAAATAAGGGCCTTCTCACAAACTCTATAACTTTTATACTTGCTGAGCTGAAACAACTGCTTATTTTACGTTTAGCTTCTTTTGATCTACCCGCTATAATATATTTGGTTCCACGCTTTTGACCTGTCTTCATAACAGCTCCTTCTACAACCAAAAGGCGCAGCCATCTCCTAACTGATCGTTCCTTAAAACCTTCTCCCAACCCGTGCATCAGCTCTGGTAAACTAACTGGCTCATATTCTAACCCCAACTGTCTCAACACCTTCATTTTATTGTCGCGTAAACTCATTACAATCAACCTCTTCTTATACGGCCATTTTAACAAAAATACGGCCATTTTTCAAGATATTTTAGCCGTATTCAAAAAAAATGGCCGTATTTCGAAAAATACGGCCATTTCATCCAATCAAAAGTTCTGAACGCGTCTCTCCACTCCCCATTACTTATCTTTCTATTTATCAGTAACTTATAACGTTAGCCACTTCTTTTTTACGCAAAAATTACGCTTTTAGAAAAAATTTTACCTTAAAATTAATCGAAAATTACCGGTTTTTAGAAAGAGAGTAAATCCTTCAGTAATTATGGGAAATATTTCCGATTAAATGAAAATAAAAAAAACAATTCTAACTGCTTTCTTTTCATTCTTCCCAGTCGTTTTTTTTTAACTCCAGGGTGAGCTCACCAACAGCTTGTTTAAGCGTTTTATTTTCTTCTTTCAACCTAAGTTCTTTAGCTTGAGCTTTATTAACTTCAAAAACTTTATGGCTATTTTTCAAAAACTGATCACGCCAAAGATAATATGTGGAGGGATTAATTTGATGCTCGTTACAAATTCGAGCAATATTTTGTCCTCCTAGGCCTAGGAGGACAATCTTTGCCTTAGCCTCTGGTGTCCACTTTCTTCTTTTCATAATCTTTCCCTGTTTTGTGGCTGCCTATTTTCCCTTATTTCTCCATATTTAGGCCAGTTCTCTTAACGGGGGGCAGTATACAAGTACAATTTCTTCTAATGAATAAACTAGGATATTCTGCTTAATAAGTTCTCCATAATCATGAATCACTGGTTTAACAACAGGATTAAAAATAATAGTTTCCTCTCGTGAAATTTCAATCATTACAGTTGTTAATGGTTGAGATTGCCAAGGAAATTGTGCACTAATTTTAAACGCTTCTTGACCTTGTGGATGAGGTGATTTTTCTTCATATCTTTTAACAAATATTTTAACTGCGGCATATTCATAAATTCTATTTTCGGCATATTTGCAAGCTTCTGAAATTTCATGCATTAATAATATACCATGAGGAGCATCAAATGTAGCTGAAAAATCTAAATCTTCAGAAAACCTATATTCTCCAAAATAACCTTTTTTCAGTGCAGTACCTCCTTTGAATATAAGAGAAGATTTCAATTTTGCTTGTTGATAGATTCCATCCAGCACCCAAGATAATAAATAATCCTGCTGTATAATATCTAATCTTAATTTGTTTCGTTGAGATGCTTCATTCAGCCTTTTTCGAAGTGGTTTTAAATTCATATTAATCCTATATTTTCTTGTATCATCCATTTTCTATTATAAGGACCTTTGGAAGATCCAGTTGGATCAAGTTTGCGATAACTATTTATTGGTACTTGTAAAAGAATTTTTAAATAAGATTTTTCAACATTTACTTTCTCCAAAATCCAACCAAGACGTTTTATAACAGATTTATCAAGTTTCAATGCATATTCAATTATTTTCTCGACATCTAGCTTGTTATCTAACATTTTAAATGCGTGTAATACTTCTTGAAAATCTCCACAATATTGAGGCATCATTAAACCATCAAGTAAGGTTCTTTCAAGATCAGTAATATAAATTTGCGATTGCTCTATCCATACTTTTTGAACACCAAAATAATGTTCTTTTTTAATTTTAACAAAATGGAACCTTTCCTTATTTATAGATCTAGGAATTGAACTAGAATTTGGAGTAATTGCAAAAACAACATTTGAAGACTGTTGCGTAAGATGATGATAAGCCATAGCTGTCCAATGACTAATCGCACAAGGAGAAACAAGAGCCATTGCAATTTCAAATTGATGAGGAGGATCTATAAATCCAGAGTCTGCACTAAAAGCATAAACTCCCTTTTTTAATCTTAAAATCCACCCTCCTTTTAGAGAATAATGCAACACTTCGACTACATAATTCGATCTAATTTTAAGTTGAATTGCTACTTCTCTAGCTTGATCGATATTAAAAATTTTCAATCCTTGAGAAGCCAACTTACGTAAAATATTAATACCAGTAATTGATTGTTTCATATTTTCAATATATTATAAATGTCAATAATTTGACAACATCCAATTATCGACGCAAAGAAAATATTTATTATAAATAATTATTATATGTTTGTTTGAATTCATTTTTATGCAATTTTTACGCACTAGACCAGAATAAACCAGATAAAATCAAAATAAACCAAATAAATTAATCTATTGTAACCGATTGATTTTCTTAATGTTATTTAATTTAGTTTAATCTCCTTTACACATATAACAAGAGTTCGATTCTCTTCACCTCCATTTTCAAGTTATTCATTACAAACAACTTAAGTCTAGGTTTTTGTTTGTTTTTAGGAAAAATTACGCAATTGCTTTGCTTTTTTAGCAAAAAAAACAAATCAAAATTCTAAAGTCTTGTGTTGTGCCTTTAAAAGAACCAATTTTAATCAATTCAATCTAATAGCTTTATTTTATAATTTAAGTTATTTTAAATACTAAAAACAACAAAAACTACATATTATGAAAATTATTAGAACCATTGGTTTATTCACAGACAAAATTACCGATCAAGATATTGAAAAATTAAACCAAATAGAAAATTTTTTAAAGAACCATGATTTTATTATTCAGACCAAAAGAATCTGTTTACCCAAATACCTTCCACAAGCATCTGACAAAAAATTATTAGAACAAGGCATCCTACTCAGTTTAGGTGAACAAAACTTAAAACAATTAAAAGAAAATTTTACAGATTTTTTAAGCTCAAGCAATAAAGCAATAAACTTAGATCTAACCAAAGAAACTATTACCACCGAGCATGTCGATTTCCTTTTCAAAATCATCTCCCAAAAACCAGACAATACTTTTAGATTCACCTATGGTTTTAATATGCCAGCTTCCAGCCCATATTTTCCTTCTGCAAAATTTGATCAAAAAGGTTTTAGTATCGGTCTGCAGCCAACTGACTTATCAAGTGATTGCAAAACCCTAACAGAGTGGCTAGAAAAAATGAAAAAGACCTGGGAAGAGCTTGATACTCTCTTAAAATCTTTTAATGGTTATTTAGGAATCGACTCGTCAATAGCTCCATTATTTAAGGGATCTGGCAGTCTAATTAACTTTGTGAAACGATTAGAGCTAGATTTCAACCATTCAACAACAACTGATATTTACACAACCATTTCCAAATTTATCAAAGAAAACAATCCAAAGCCAATAGGCCTTTGTGGGATCATGTTCCCCTGCTTGGAAGATTTTGAATTAACTGAAGAATACGAAAAAGGAAATTTCGATATCGAGCGCAATATCTACCTAAGCCTTCATTCTGGGCTTGGTATAGATACGTACCCTATTGCTATTAATGAAAGCAAAGAAAGAGTTATAGAAATTTTAAAACTAATCCAACAGCTCAGCAATAAATACAAAAAGCCTCTTTCTGCAAGATTTGCATCTGATGGCAAAGCTAAGATTGGAGAAAAAACAGATTTTAAAAATCAGTATTTAAAAGATATAGTTATTCGAAAGCTTTGAACTTCTTTCGCCTAAAGGCGAAGGATTCCTGGTTCCCTAATCTGATGCAATATAACTGCAAAAAAATATATTAATGTGATACCATTAATACCCTTATTAATTAATAGGTTTTATTTATGAGTTTAAATATACAAGATTACACTTTGGAAAACGCCCTTTTGGGGAACAACTGCATTGCCCACCGCAAAGCAGCAACTGAAAGCAACCGGCATAATAGAACAGTTCATCGCATTATAGCTATTGTCGAATTTTTGCCTATTATAGGTCAAATAACCTCTCTGGGAGAGTGGGCTCTCTTTCGACTGTCTTCTGATGCTGATCAAAACCTGATCATTGTTCGGGCTGATAGAAACCTGATCAAATTTTGTGAAGCTATTAATAATTCATCAAGACAAGGAAGATCCATATTACAAGCATCAACATTACAAGGAACAGGTAGTGTAACATTTTGTCTGTAAATTCAGGATTATAAAATCTTTGAAAAGAAA
>CAYXMS010000015.1:0-35018 GCA_964466185.1 uncultured bacterium | reverse complement strand
TTACTCGGAGCTACGAACCAGGAATCCTTCGCCTTTAGGCGAGGGAGGTTCAAATATGTTAAAGTGTTCTAATCTTCTGACCTTTTTGCATCATATCCATTTGTTCGGCAAAAGAAAACAGCATTTGTCGGAGATTCTTTTTCATTTTATTTTTCAAAAAAATCCTGCCCACCCAGCCAAAGGGCCCGCCAAAGCGTATAGCACAGGAAATGGTGGATCCTTTATGCGCTTTTTCTACCATATAGGTAAAAATAATCTTCGCCAAAAAAGAACGCCAGACAATTGTGAAACTTTCATTTTTTTTCACTTTTCTAACCTCAAAAGGCATTTTTTTTCCCATTTCCATAATATTGCCTTTGTATCCTTCTTTAAAATTGCCTCCTGTTTTTGATTGATACATATCACTCCATGCCTGATAGACACGTTTAGCAGGTGCTTTTGTAAAAACTTCTACTTTAATAGGCTTCATAATCAAAATCCTTAAACTTTAATTTTTATTATCATAAGCATACTTATCGGGAAGCTGCTAATCGTCTTTAAATACAGAACTAAATATTTGCATAAAAAAATAAATTTCTAAATTAACAAATATTATGCAAATTTTAACTCAAATCAAATTATTGGCCAAATAGTTTACTGCAAAATTTGTTTTTAAAGCTAAGATTCAAAACACAGAATTTTAAATTTGCTCCCCACAACAAGATGTTTTTTGAAGAACAAGAAAATTAATTAGATTTTTTAATTTAAAAATTTTTAGATTTTTTTAACCTATCAGTTAAAAAGAACTTTAAGGATTAAAAATCCAATCCAAAAGCAGCCCATCCAGCCAATAAAACCCGTGCTTGTGCAAGGGAGACGTCAAATAACCCAAATGGCCTCCTCTGTCCGTATAATAAACAGCTACATTTGCAGGCAACTGAACATTGTCTAATGCTGTAGAGGGAACCAGGGGATCATCATTACAAAACAGGATTTTAGTAGGAACTTTTATTTTAGGAATAAAAAATTTAGCACTGCATTTTTGATAATAATCATCAACATTTTTAAAACCGAAATTGGGAACTATGACTTTTTTATTAAATTCCGTAAGGCTGGTATTTTTGTTCATTTTAATATGTTTAAAACGGTGAAACTTTTTTTGCAGATATTTAATATCAGACCAAAGCAGGCCAATAAAATATTTCAAATAAATCCGATTTTCTTTTTGTTCAAATCTATCTGTACTTTCCTTGAGATCCACCGGCGGGCTTAAAGAAAGTACTTTTTCTATTAAATGAGCCGCTTTATCCCCTAATTCTCCGGCTAATTTCAACACCATATTGCCGCTTAGAGAATAACCGATCAAAACCATCCTAGAAAAAGGATACTCATCTTTAACAGTTTTAATCACTTCCAAAAGATCCTCAGTAGAACCTGAATGATAAATATTTTTAGCCATCCCTCTGCCGCTGCCGCTGCCGCGTAAATTAACCCTTACCGATCTGACATTTCTCCCATATAACTTTTTAGCCATTCTCACTAAAATTCCCGATTTGTGCGAGCCGCATAGCCCATGAACCAAAATTACCGTCAGATCAGTTTCTTTCCAATCCGGCGGAGTAGAAACCTCTACAGCTAAAATATCTGCATCTTTCAAAGGAATATATTTAGTAACTGAAAGAGGCTCTACCGGATAAAACAAAAAAGTGCTAAAAACTGTCTGTTGAAAAGCGCTCTTAAACAAAAAAAACGGATCAAAATCCAAGTTTTGTTTCACAATTTCATCCTTTTAAATAAAAAACCTTCTTTTTAGATAAAAAGGTCCTACTAATATTATTAATATAAATAATTTAATTATTCAAATAAAATATAATTAAATTGAATATTTTTATAATTAAATATAATTAAGTTAATAACAATCATTGTCTTTTGTTTTAAACTGATAAAAAAAAATAATAGAAAAAAAAGAAACAGAAAAATTATTCTAAAAAAAAAAGATGCTTTCTTTAAAAAAAATCAAATTTAATACAAAAAATTCAAAATAAAAACATGAATATAAAAAGCTTATCAATGGTTTTGGGAATTTTAACCATATCGTTATCGCCTATCTATGCCTGCACGGCTTTACAAAACAATCTTAATTTTTCTAAATTAAATTCCCCAGCCGCTAAAAAAACTCCAAAAAACCGCCAAATAAATCCTGTAGAAGAAAACTGGGCCGACTTTATCCCTTGGTATACAGGGCCTAACATTACAATCTCAGCCACAAATATTCCTCCCGGCCAAGTAAATATAAATCCATATTTTATTTTAGACGACAATTTTGGAAGCTACAATAATAACTGGCATGCCAAGAAAACTTCTACGTTATTGAAAAGCAACCACTTTTGGCTAATTGAATATGGAATCACCGAACTTTTTGATGTTGTGATTAAGCCCAGCGTTTATTACAACATTAAAAAAGGATCTCATTATTTTGGCTTTGATGATTTTTCCGCCAGAATCAACCTACAAGCTCTTTTACAAGTACCAGGCAGCTGGGAACCATCTATTCGTTTCATGTTCCAAGAAAATTTTCCCACCGGCAAATATAACAAGCTCAATCCTGATAAACATTCTACAGACGCCACAGGATCAGGCAGTTTTAATTCGATTTTCGGTTTAAACATGGAAAAAACAGTTTACTGGATTAAAGCTCATCCCATGAGATGGCGGATTAACATTTCCTATTCTTTTCCAACATCTGTACATGTAGAAGGATTTAACACCTATGGCGGAGGCTATAATACTTATGGACAAGTGCACCCAGGCAATACTTTCAACCTGGTTACCAGCAACGAATTCAGTTTTACTCAAAGATGGGTGCTGGCGCTAGAAATGCAATATCAGCACAACAGAAAAACTTCTTTCCATGGAATTGCAGGAACAGATGCCCTAAGCAATCCAGCCTCTATGGGATCGAAAAGCTCGGATGTTTTTGTCATGGATGTAACTTTAGAGTATAATTTTACAGCAAATTTAGGTGTTTATGGAGCTGTAGCCTTTACTTTTGCTGGACGAAACACCTCTCAAAACGTACAGCCGGCTTTAGCTTTAACTTACACTTTTTAAGAAAAAAGCCTGCTTAATCAAAAATCGACAGATTTAAAACAAATCAATCATAGATTTTTTCTTTTTTCCAGTTAATCGGAAAACCTAAAACCAAACACATAGTTTCTTCCCCCGGATTTTTACTGCCTAAGCCAGCATTGGAAACATGGGAAATCTGCAGGCCCATTCTAAATCTATCAGGTCTTTGATAACCGAGTAAAAGAGCAGATCTAAATTCCAAAGGACAGCCCATTTTTTTACCTCCGCCATGGTTATAATAACCTGCAGCTATGCTAGGAACTAACAAAAAGTTTTTCCAATTAGCATCCAAACATAATCCGCCATAAACATAAGTAGCGCCTTTAAAACTCTGAAAAACACCTATTATAGGATGAATCCAATACCAAGAAACAGCCGCCTGATATTCCAATCTAGCCTCGCCTGTGCGATATTTAGGCCGTGCAAGATCAAATACACCCATACTATAATTGATATAACCGGTTTCTGCTAAAAGATAAAAAGCGGGAAGCAAAAAAAACAGCTTTTTTAAAAACACCTCTTTAACCTCTTTAAAAAAAGCTTTTATTGGATAATTCGCATAAAAATCAAAGTCAAAATCAAAGTTACTATTTATTTATTCTAATAAGATTTTTTAATATTTAAAACTATAAAATTAAAAAGAAAAATTTAATTTTTTAAACTAAATTTACCAATATCACGAAATTTTTGGTAGCGTTTTTCCAAGAGTTCAAAAAGCGACAAATCCCGCAACTGCTGAAGAGAACTTATAATAAAATTGCGTACATAAGAAAAAGCTTTTTTAGGATCTAAATGGGCTCCTCCTAAAGGCTCAGAAATAATTTGATCGATCACTTTAAATTTAAGCAAATCTTCCGACTGCATCTTCAATGCTTCAGCAGCTTTCGCATTTTGATTAGGATCTTTCCATAAAATAGAAGCACAGCCTTCCGGAGAAATCACTGAATAATAAGCATGTTCTAACATCCCGATTTTATCTCCTACGCCAATTCCTAAAGCGCCTCCCGAGCAACCCTCACCAATTAAAACAATAATTAAAGGGGTTTTTAACTTGGCCATTTCGAATAAATTCTTGGCAATCGCCCAGCCTTGCCCCCTTTCTTCGGCAGTTAAACCAGGATAAGCCCCCGGAGTATCTAAAAAACAAACAACCGGCAAAGCAAATTTCTCAGCCAGATACATTAAACGCAACGCCTTACGATATCCCTCTGGATGAGCCATGCCGAAATTTCTATAAATACGGCTTTCTGTATCGTTACCTTTTTCCAAACCTATTAATACAAATTTTTTACCATCAATTTTACCAACTCCTCCAACTATAGCATGATCATCGGCAAAAGTACGGTCTCCGGCCAATTCTTCAAATTCAGAAGTTAAATTCTGTATAAAGTCTAAAGCATGCGGACGAGCAGGATGACGGCAAATAGCAACTCTGTCTAAAGGCTTTAAATTAGAATAAACCTGCTTTTTTAAAGTCTCTAGTTTTCTCTCTAAATATTTGATTTCCTGCTCACTCCAAAGACCATTTTTATGGTTTTGGTTCTTAATACGCAAAATTGATTCTTCACATTCATGAATTTCTTTTTCGTGAGCTAAAATAGGCGTCGGCATAAAAATCTCTACTGTTGGTGGTTGTTATTTTCTAATTCTGATAATTTAGCTTCAGAAAAATCATTAACAATTTCGACTATTGTAGGTTTGGAAATAATAATCGAAAATAGCTCTTCCATATCTTCTGAATAAAGACGTATGCAGCCATCGCTGTCATACGCTCCGATACGCTCGCGATCTTCGATCATACGCGAAGTTTGAGGATCATTAATCCATGGTGCGCCATGCAGGCCAAAACCTTTAGCACTCAAGGTCGCTCCTTCTAATTCTTGTTCAAATGGTATCCAGCGGGTGCCGAAAATACGGATCATTTCAATTTGCCTATCCTGAAAATAACCCATAATTCCCGGCTTATATACAGCAACTCTTTCACCTAATAAATAACGGCCCTTAGGAGTCAAATAACCAGATTCCGAAGCAGGATCTTTCCTACCCAGACCCACTTGATAGGTTTTAATAAGATAACGTTTGCTTTGCGCTGTATCTACAGCATAAAACCGCATTTTAGCCTCAGCAAGAGAAATTAACAGATGAAAATTCAGATCTTTTTTCAATACATTAAACTTATCGCCATGAGCTACTTTTTGCGTAAAATAATCCGGCCTTTTATTTAAACTGCGGGCTATGAAATGACGGGTAGTATTATAATGCGCTGCATAGTCAGCAATCCAAGCCGGCCGACCTTTCAGCCAAGGCACTCTAGAAGTATAGGTAATAGTTTCCACTATAGGCAATTTTTTTGTCCTAACTGTGGTAAAAAGACTGTCTATCAAATCTAAATGCTCATCAGGAATATCGCAATTGGAATTTAAAGGGCGGCTATTTTGAGTATTTGTCAAGTTTGGATTATGTGCTGTTTCTTTAGATGGCACCGTTTTTTGGCTCTGATATTCTTTTCTTTGCTCTTTATTTTTCTTATGAATAGCAACTTCTGTTATCGTTTTAGGAGCAATGACAAGCTTTTTATCAGTTTTTTTTGAAAAAATAATAAAACTAACAACCGCCAAAAGACTAAAAATAAAAACTAAAAAAAATCTAGGCAATTTACTTGCTCCTTTCATCGATTATTAAATCTAATTAAATCAACTTTATAAGGAAAAATTATAATTCAAAATACACAAAAAATCAAGTTTAGCATCATTATATATATACTAAAATATTTAATATATATTATTCTAATCTTTCCTTATAAAACACTTCCATTAGACAAAATCTACTAAATACAAAAGACTTAAAATAATTATATTAAACAAAACAAAAATAGGATTAAAAAATAAAACTAAAATAAAAATATATCTCCTTCACCTTAAGGCGAAGGAGATTAAAATTTTTACTTTATCTCTGGCATTACAGACGCTTTACTGATTTTCAAAATTAGACGTCGGATTGATGCTAGGACTTGAAGCAGGCTGAGATGGCCTTTGGGATTCCTGTTCGCTTGTTTGTTCCACCTTATTTTTCATAAGTTTTCCAGGGGTAAACTTAACTGCTTTGCGCGCAGGAATTTCAATAGGCACCGAAGCATTTTTAGGATTACGGCCGATTTTCTTTTTTCTTTGCACTACTTCAAAAACGCCAAAATCGCGAAATTCTAAACGGTCTCCATTCGAAAGTGTTTCTGTTACACCATCTAAAAAGTTCTGAACTACATCGCCTACTTGCTTAGGATGCAGATTCAATTTTTGCGAAATTGTTTGAATTAAATTCTTCTTAGTCACTGTTTTCATGACCTTAGCTCCTTTACTTGTTTAACGTCATTGTCTTATCCTGCTTATTTTCATACAAGTAAAATTTTTTAAAAAAAAATTCAGGAGAGGATTTTAATAATTTTCTTATTTTTTTTGCCTTTCGCCAAAACAATAAAACGCTTTTCAATCAAGTCTTTTTCCTGTAAAAGATAATTTTCATCCGATATTTTTTCGTTATTTAAATAAGCACCGCCATTTTTGATCAAACGTATGGCCTCGCTTTTGCTGGAAACCAAACCGGCAAGATAAATCAGTTCGGCAATTTTTTTACCGATAATTTTTTCATAATCCAATTCAGCATTCGGCATTCTCGAAAAAATTTGCTCCAGCTCTTGGGCATTTAAAACAGTTTCAGAGCCTGGACGCGCCTGCTCCGTCACTTGCAAAGCACTTTTCAAACCTTCTTCGCCATGAACAAAAAGAGTCACCTCTTTAGCCAAAATTTTTTGAGCTTTATTTGTTTCATAATTTGGCAGACTCATTTCTTTTTCCAACGCTTCAATTTCTTCCAACGGTAAAAAAGTAAGCATCTTCAGTAAAAAGATCACATCTGCATCTGCTACTTTATATAAATATTGATAAAATTCATAACTGGACAATTTCGCCTTGTCCAGCCAAACAGCGCCCTCTTCTGATTTGCCAAATTTTTTACCGTCGCTTTTAGTTAAAAGAGGAAATGTAAAACCATATACTGTTTTAGATGTTTTCCTACGAACAAGCTCTACCCCTGCCACTATATTGCCCCATTGATCAGAACCGCCGGCTTGCACTAAAACCTGCTTATGCTGAAAAAGATGATAGAAATCATAAGCTTGCAACACCTGATAGCTAAATTCCGTAAAGCTGATGCCCTCTTCCGAAAGCATTCTCAATTTAACGCTTTCTTTAGCCAGCATATTGCCAATTCGAAAATGTTTTCCCACATCGCGTAAAAAATCAATCAGCTCTACAGAATGCAACCAGTCATTATTATTAACAAAAACAATCTGCTTTCCTTTACTAGAACAATTCCTAGCGAAAAGCTGCTTTAAAAAGTCTGTGATTTTTTCAGCATTTTTATCAATCAGATTATCCTGCAAAAAAGGTCTTTCTATACTTTTACCTGAAGGATCGCCAATTCTGCCAGTAGCTCCACCAATTAAAGCGTAGGAAGTATGACCATAGCGCTGAAACCAGAACAGGGCTATAATGCCAACCAAATGACCCAAATGCAGGGTGTCTCCTGTAGAATCAAAACCCAAATACACTGAAAATGGCTTTTGAGCAAGCTCAATTAATTCTTCAGAGGTAATGTCTTGAATAAAACCCCGTTTTTTCAATTCTTTTATAACGTTTTCCATAACACTCACTATTTCATCCGTTTATTGGCAAAAAAACCCTTTCCTTTAAAGAAGAGTGCTTGACCTATTTTTCTCTAAACTATTGTTATTCTCAAAACCTTGCTTAATTTTTTGCTCTATTTGTTTTACAGCTTTAGAAGGCCGGGCAGACTCTTCATTATTTTTAAAAAGCCCCATATTTTGAGAAACTATATCTTCTCTTGAACCATGATGCAAAGCTATCCAATCATTGATACTTTTTAAAACTTCATTTTTGTCTTTTGGATTTAATTTTTCAGGATCCAAAAAGTTTTTCTGCTGCTGCAATTTTTGTTTAGTCTTATTAATATTATCAGAAGGCTCTACCAACTTTTTAAATTCAGAACTCGAATTTTCTTGAGATTCCATGAAAAAAACTCCTTTGAAAACAAATCTTTAAAATCCAATCTTTCCAGATATATTTATATCCTAATGATCAACATATTCTAGCAGATCAGGTTAAAAATTCAACTGTTCCCTTTTTTTTAGCAACTAAAATTTCAGGATGAAAATTGACAAACAGCCCAGTTTCTACAACACCAGAGACTAATTTTAATTTTTTAGCTGTTTCTATAGGATCTATTCTCTTATTTATATTTAAATCGCAAATCAAATTATGATTATCTGTTATAAAAGTTTCAGAAGAATTGTCTATCTTTCTTAATGTTGAAGCAAATTCCAGTTTTTTTCTGGTTTTATCAGCGCCAAACGCTACAATTTCTATAGGCAATTTAAAATTTTCCAGCTGCTTCACTAATTTTGCCTCGTCTATCATAATTAAAATGCGCTTGGCCTCTCTCATAATCAATTTTTCTCTCAAAAGAGCACCCCCATATCCCTTAACCAAATTCTTATCTGAATCTACGAAATCAGCTCCATCTAAAACCAGATCAAAAGTTTTAATCTGTGCAAAATCGGCTAGTTGAAATCCTCCTTTTTTTAACTTGTTCTCAGATGCTTTAGAAGCGGCTACTAATTTAAGCTGAAAATTTTTCTTTTCAGCTTGCCTTAATTTTTTTTTCCGAATCAAAGCTTCAATTAAATAATTTACTGTTGTGCCGCTGCCTATGCCAATCAACTGGCCGTCTTTAATTTCTTCAGCTGCTTTTTCTGCAACTTTCTTTTTCAGCTGTTCTTTATCCATATAAAATTTCTCTCAAAATAAAAAAAAGATTTTCTTAAAACTATGTCTATTTATAATATAAATATTTTTTTGAAATTAGGCATTAATTATATGCGAAAATTAGTCTTTTTTCTACTTTTGCTTTTTGCTTTATATCAAAAACAGAGTAAAGCAGCTGAAGAACAAATTTTTTCAGACGACTCTAAAATTATTGCTTTTGATTGCAATGAACTGCAAACAGATGCCAGCTACAACCAAGAAGACAAGTTAAATCTTGCCATAAAACAAAACTACCAGCAAGAAAATAACAATAACTATAACCACAAAAATATTTATAAAGGTTCTGCATTAGAGTCTGTTTTATTTACAGGCATATTAAATGAAGAAACAAAAGAACAAAATTTCTCCTTCAACAATGAATCCCTGCCTTTTTATGTAATTTTACAAATCGAACTAGGCAAACTAATTTTAAAAGGATCCTCTCATTTTCTAAAAGCTGGAAATTTTCTGGAAGAGATCGGCAAAAAAATACCTATTCCTTATTTAAAAGATGTTTTTTTATTCTCTGCTGAAATTCTAAAACTGGCCTATAATCCTATCGAAGAAACTCCTTACGTCTATCTTTTAAAAACTCAAGGAGAAAAAGATTCGCCCATTAGACTGGGTTATTTAAATGGCATGATGAATATAGATGAAAGTGAAAGCCTTTATTCCGGCGATCTAATTTTACAAAATACGGAAGAGAACTTAAAACTAGACCTTTTCTACTTGCCCTCTCACGGTTTTGTGATAGATTTATTAGAATGTATTTTTTTAAAGCTAGGGTTGAAAACGCCGAATACAATCCGTTTTAAAGAAGAACTACGCAAAGTATTGGCCCAACTGCCGGAAGACAGCAAATACATCTTGCTATTACATTCCAAGGCTTCTTTAATTTCAAATGTAGCTTTAACCGAATTAACAGAACAAGAAAAGGACAAACTGGAACTTTATTCTTTTGCTCCGGTAAAAATTCTATCTGATAAATTAAGTTCCAAAGTACGGAATATTTATTCTAAATTCGATGGTGTGTTTTTTCAAGATCCCGCTGGTTTTTTAAATTACCTATTTTCCGATGCTAAAAAAATTAATTTAGAATGGCTCTCTCCCATTGAAAAAATACCTTTTTTTGACCATCGGTTCGGCTCTGCCACTTACCAAGCCAAAATAAAAAAAATCATAGAAGAGGTTTTGGCTTACTATAAGTTAAATTCAATGGCTATCCCATAAGGCAGCTATTTCTTCTTGAAAAGATGCTGATAAATCACCTCGCTCCATTTGCGCAGTTCTACCAAAACAAAACCAAAAAGAGCAAACAGCAAAGGGTATTTCCAAGTATTCAAAGGCATTGGGGTTACATGTAAAATACTGGGAATTCCATAAATGGCTAAAATTTGCAGCCCAAATCCTAAAAACACAGCTAAATATATGTATGGATTAATTAAGAAACTTCTTTTTATATTTTGGAAAAAGGGCTCTTTTTCTTTTTGTGCTTGAATGCCATTGCTCCACTGAATGGCAGCCACTGCTGTAAAAGTAATAGAAGAGGCTAAACCGTAAGGATAAATACCAAGCAAATGTCTAAAAAGCCAAAATGCAGAAAGGCCTGTGATTAAAGCAAAATAAATAATTCTGCTAATTTGAGAAAAGTCAAAAAAAGAAGAAGACGGTTTTTTACGCATAACAGCCAATTCTTCTTTAGCGAAAGGAAAAGTTTTATCCTGCACGCCGTCGGTAATTAAATTTATCCATAAAATCTGAATCGGCATTAAAGGCAAAGGCAGATTAGCAAAAATAGCAGAACTAATCAAAAATATTGTCAGAAGAGAGGTTGATAATAAATAATAAAGCACTTTTCTAATATTAGCGGTAATAATTCTACCTTCGCGAATAGCATCGACAATAATGTTTAAATCGCTATCGGTAATAACCATCTTAGAAACGCTTTTAGCAGCTTCTGTGCCCGAACCCATGGCAATCCCTAAATCTGCAGCCTTCAAAGCCGGAACATCATTAACCCCATCTCCCAAAACAGCAACAATTTCCCCTTTTTCCTGTAGTGTTTTTACTAGTTTATATTTATGTTCAGGCAGAATACGGGCCAAAACGGTAGCTTTTTCTAAAGCTTTGAAAAGCGCCGGCGGTTTCAAACTCTCCAATTCCTCGCCTGTCATAACCACATTGTGCTCATGATAAATACCGACTTTTGCGGCTACAGCTTTAGCTGTCAGTGGAAAATCCCCTGTCATCATAATCACCTTTAAGCCTGCTTCTTTAGCAGCTTTAACCGCATGCAGGGTAGTTTCTTTAGGAGGATCTAAAAAGCCAACCAAACCGACAATTTCAATTTGCCAATCTTCTTTTTTAACCGAATTAAAATCTCCCATGCCAAAAGCCAAAAGCCGCAGACCGTAAGATGAAAAAAGACCATGTTTAACATCCAGATCGGGCAAATCTTCAATATTTGTAGCCATTTTTTTCAACTCTTCATAAGCACCTTTAATCAACAGTTTTTTACTGCCATCTATTTCATAAGCTACGGCCATCAAACGCAGATTAGCATCAAAGCCATAACTCCAAATGCGGGCATATTTTAAACGCCTGTCTTCATAATCCAAAAGCCAATGGGACAGAGCAATATCAACAGCATCCCCTTTAGACGCTTCTGCATCATTGCAAAAAAGAGCTACTTTTTTGAGTTTATCCTCATCCAAAGCGAACACTTTTTCCACTTTAATATTACCTGTAGTAATAGTACCTGTTTTATCAGAAGCAATGACTGTAGCAGAGCCTAAAGTTTCGACAGATGGCAAATGACGCACCAAAGTTTTTTTTCTAGAGAGGTTCATTGCCCCTAAAACTAAAACTAAGGTGATAACAATAGGTAAGCCTTCTGGAACAGCTGCCACAAGCTGCGCCAAAAGAATATAAGCCACCTGATTCAAATCAATACTGTCTTTATAGACTGCAAAGAAACCAAGAGCAAGCAGTAGAATAATCAAAAACAAGGTGTAGCGCTTCGTAAAAATCCTTAAAGCTTTAGTCAGCGGCGTATCCGGAGATTCTTCTTTGGCCTTTTTAGCAATTTCGGCTAAATATGTACTAGAGCCTGTATTAACTACCACAGCCCTGGCTGTTCCCTTGACTATAGTGGTTCCGGTAAAAACCATATTTTTTTGTTCATAAATAGGAGTATCTTCTTTTGAAATTAAGTGAGCTTCTTTATCAACTGGCATAGATTCTCCAGTTAATGCCGCTTCATCAACCATCAAAGAAGAGCTGACAATCAAGCGCATATCAGCAGAGACGACTGCTCCTTCAAATAATAAAACCACATCTCCCGGCACCAATTCGGAAGAAGGATGTAATTTTGCTTTGTTATCCCGAAAAATTTTTTCATGGCTTTCGGTCATTTTTTTTAGAGCCTGAATAGATATCTCTGCTTTAATTTCCTGCCAAAAACCCACAATGCTATTAATTAAAAGCAAAGCTAAAATTACCCAAAAATCAACAAACTTGCCTGCAAAAAGAGAAATTATAGCCGCCAGAATCAGTACATAGATCATTAAATTGTTAAATTGGCGGAAAAAAATTTTATAGTAAGAGATTTTTTCTTCCTGAAGCAAATTTTTACCAAAAATCTTTAGTCGCTGTTTGGCATCTTCAGAAGACAGGCCTCTGCCCGTCGTCTGCAAGTTCTCAATAACCCTTTCAGAATCTAATGTATGAGGATTTCTACAAAACATCTTATTAAAAAACCTTAAATTCCCATATGCCATATATGGCAGGTTTTTTAATCATATTCAAGTAATTTATGAGAGCATCTTTATTTATTTAAATTTAAAGAAGCTTAATAAAGCCTAGTATTTGATATTAAATTTGTTTTTAGATAATTTGATCAGGTTTTTAACAGCTTCTTTAGCATCCTCGCCTACAGCTTCGATCTGGATCTTGGATCCTTTAGCAGCAGCCAGCATTAAAATACCTAAAAGAGATTTTGCATTAACAGTATAGCCGCGATAGAAAAGACGGATCTGACTGACATAAGTAGAAGCACATTTAACTAGTTCGGTAGCCGGCCTGGTATGCAGCCCCTTTTCATTTTCCACTGTAAAAAAGGCTTTGGCTTTTCTTGCACGTTTTCCAAACATGGATATTTTCTTTGGTTTTAAACTATCATATATTAACTTCTTATCAACAAGGTTTTAACTAACTGGCAGCCGGCTTATTTTGCATATCTAGTTCTACTAACAGCTCTTCTAACTGATCCATTAGCTCGTTAAACCTTTTAACAAAAGCCTCAATTGGCTCTTTAGCAGTTAAATCCACCCCAGTTCTACGCAGCAAATCCAAAGGATAGAAGCTGCTTCCTGATTTTAAAAATGTCAAATATTCTTGACAATGCTTTTTATTTTTCACAGCCTCGAAATAAGCTGCAGCCGCTGCAACTCCGGTGCTATATTGATAGACATAAAAATCACTATAAAAATGAGGTATCCTGGCCCATTCTATGGCTACTTTATCATCAATAACCAACTGGGGACCGTAATATTCCCGATACAAATTTTTATAAGTGTCCTTAAAAAATTTCAAAGTTAAAGGAATGCCTTTTTCAGCAGCCTGATGGATTTTAAGCTCGAAATCGGCAAATAGGGTCTGACGGAAAAAAGTAGCCTGCATATTATCTAAAAGAAAAGAAATTAAAAAAGCTTTGGTCTTTTTATCTTTTGTATTTTGCAAGAGATATTCAAAAAGCAGCTGTTCATTAAAGGTCGAGGCTATTTCAGCAATAAAAATCGAATAGGATGCATAGCAATAAGGCTGATTGGAATTAGCTAAAAAAGTCTGCATGCTATGTCCTGCTTCATGAGCCAAAGTAGAAACATCATTTAAAGAGCCGTGAAAATTCAGCAGCATATAAGGATAGCTGTCATAGCAGCCTGTAGAATATGCGCCGGGACGTTTATTCTTATTTTCTAAAAAATCCACCCAACGCTGCTGATTAAAACCTTTTTCCAGTTCTTTTTGATACTCCGGCCCTAGAGAAGCGACTGCTTTTAAAACTGTTTTTTTGGCCTCTTCCACATCCATTTTAAATTCAACATCAGTGATAATGGGCGCGTACAAGTCATAAACGTGGAATTCTTTAAGATTAAGGGCTCTTTTTTTAAGACTGATAAAACGGTCCAAGGTTTTGGAATTGGCTTTAACTGTAGCTAGCAGATTGGTATAAACCTCCGTTGCAATATTATTTCTAAAAAGAGCATTTTGCAAAGCGCTCTGAAAATGTCTGGCTTTGGCATAAAACATATGCTTTTTAACATGACCTGCTAAAAGATTGGCCAACGTATTTTCCATTTTTTCAAATCCGGCATGTAAATTTTCAAAGGCATTTTCCCTTAATACGCGGTCTGAAGTTTTAATATAAACATAATAAGATCCATGGGTTAACGGCAGATCTTTACCGGCGCTATTTTTTACAGGCTGAAAAACCACATCGATGCCATTAAAAGCAGAAAACGTTTTATGCGGTGCATCTAGGGGCTCTTGCACCCTTGCCAAAAGTTCTTCTTGCGGAATCGGCAGGCTATGTTTTTTCCAGCGCAAAACATTTTCCAAGTAAAAAGCATATTCTTTTAAAACAGGATCTTTTAAATATTTTCGCATATTTTCTTCGGGGATTTGCAAAATCTCAGGCTCCAGCCAAGCAAACCTAACCGAAAAATCATGAGCAAACATTTCTACTTTGGAATCAGCTATATTAGCCTGGTCATTAGACATATCTTCATCTTTCCAAATATGGGAAAAGACCATTAAATGCTCTAATTTGCGGCTTATGTTAAAATAAAGCTCTAAAGCCTTTTTCAAGTTTTGAGCGTTTTTGCCCAATTGGTCTTGATAAGAAGCTAATTGCTTTAAACTGGGTGAATTTTTTAAATCCTGCAAATCTTTTTCCCAAAGCCCATAAGAGCTATACATATTTTCTTTATTCCATTTGTATTTGACTTCTATTTCTTTTCTAGTTTTGGTTTCATTCATATTTGAACTTTCCTCTCCTATTAAAAAATTTACTAGTAAAATTACAGCTAATTGTAAAATCATTTTTTTATCATTTCCCCTATTTTAAATTACTTTTAACAAGCAAAAACAATTTAAATTATTACCTCTTATGTACTTCCTTCTTACAGCTTTACAGCGCTCGCTATACTAGCTATCCTGAGGGAATAATCCGGATTATTCCCGACCTCTCTTTTAAAAAGGGTACGTGATCTGGGAATTTTATCCATCAAATTTTTTTTTATCTGTTCAAAAAACTAGCACTTGATTATCATAAGTGCTAAACTATTGCTAGAAAAATCAAATTAACATATAATATAACTCACTTTTTAAAAAGATGGAGGAGAATTTATGACAGTAGCAGAGAAAAAAACTATTTTAAAACCGCTTGGCAATCGAGTAGTAGCTCAGCGCGAAGAGGAAAAAGAAACTGTTAAAGGCGGAATTATCATTCCTGACAGTGCTAAACAAAAACCGGAAACAGCCAGAATAATAGCTGTTGGAGAGGGCAAAAAAAACGATGACGGTAAAACTATTCCGATTTCTCTAAAAGTCGGTGACTTGGTCCTAATGGACAAATATTCAGGACAAGAAGTGACTTTGAACGACGAAGAATACATTATAGTCAAAGCCGACGATGTGATAGCTGTTATCGAAGAATAAAAGTTTTTAAAATTAATAAAATAAAAGGAGTTATTAGCTATGGTTGCTAAGGACATTAAATATCAAGACGACGCCCGCCAAAAAATTTTAGCCGGCGTAAAAAAACTGACTAACGCTGTAAAAGTAACTTTAGGGCCGAAAGGACGCAATGTTATTATCGACAAACCATATGGCGCGCCTCATATTACTAAAGACGGTGTGACCGTTGCCAAAGAAATAGAACTGGAAGACAAGCATGAAAACATGGGAGCGCAGATGGTCAAAGAAGTTGCTTCCAAAACTTCTGAAACAGCTGGAGACGGCACCACTACGGCGACTATTTTAGCAGAATCCATTTATGCCGAAGGTTTAAAAAATGTCACAGCAGGCGCCAATCCTATGCTTTTAAAAAAGGGCATAGAAAAAAGCGTCAAGACTGTGGTAGAAAATCTGCAGAAAATTTCTCAGCCGGTTAAAAGCAACAAAGAAATCTCGCAAGTTGCCACTATTTCCGCCAATGGCGATCAGGAAATCGGCTCGATTATTGCTGAAGCTATGGAAAAAGTCGGTAAAGACGGATCCATTACAGTTGAAGAAGCCAAAGGCTTTGAAACCAAGCTCGAAATTGTCAAGGGCATGAATTTTGACCGCGGATATGTATCTGCTTATTTTGTAACCAATACCGAAAAATTGGAAGCTGAATTAGAAGATGCATACATCTTAATTTACGATAAAAAAATCTCGGCTATGAAAGAATTTCTGCCGATTCTGCAAACTGTAGCTGAAACCGGCAAGCCTTTATTTATCATAGCAGAAGACATCGAAGGCGAAGCTTTAGCTACCTTAGTTGTTAACCGCATTAGAGCAGGCCTCAAAGTCTGCGCCGTAAAAGCTCCAGGCTTTGGCGATCGCAGAAAAGCTATGCTAGAAGATATTGCTATCTTAACTGGCGGCCAATTAATTTCTGAAGAAGTCGGCACTAAACTAGATTCGGTAACTTTAGACATGTTGGGAACTGCCAAAAAAGTCATCGTTAAAAAAGATGATACTACTATCATAGAAGGCGCTGGCAATAAAGATGATCTGGCCAAACGTATTACTTTAATCAAAACCCAAATTGAAGAGTCAACTTCCGATTATGACAAGGAAAAGCTGCAAGAAAGACTAGCCAAACTGGCTGGCGGCGTTGCCGTAATTAAAATAGGAGCAGCTACAGAAGTTGAAATGAAAGAGAAAAAAGATCGAGCAGATGATGCCCAGCATGCTACCAAAGCTGCTATTGAAGAAGGTATCCTGCCAGGCGGGGGAACTGCTTTTTTACGCACAATTCCCGCTCTTCGAAAGTTGATTGATTCTCTATCGGGAGATGAAAAAATCGGTGCGAGCATTATTTACCGATCTATTCAAACGCCAATTAAAGAAATAGCCATAAACGCTGGCCAAGAAGGCGCTATTATTATTCAAAAACTGTTGGAAACTAAAGCCAATTCCGGATATGACGCAATAAATAATGACTATTGCGACATGTACGAAAGAGGCGTTGTAGACCCAACCAAAGTAGTGCGCAGCGCTCTACAGCATGCAGCATCTATTGCTTCTTTAATGCTAACTACAGAAGCAATTATTACAGATAAGAAAGAAGAAGAAAAAGAATCTGCTGCTATGCCATCCCCTGCCGGCATGGGCGGAATGGGAGGTATGGGCTACTAATAAAAAGTTGAATTTGGAATTGTTTAATTTCAAATCAACTTTTTAAAGCCTAAAAAAAACGCTTTTTCCAAAAATTTTGGAAAAAGCGTTTTTTTTTAGTTTTTATCAATTTAGCAGCAAGGAAAACCATTTTCTTTAGGAAAAGCCGATCGAGCTACAAATTATTAATAACAGCATAATACCCTTAGCATTAGCCATAAAAAGCTATTAAAATAATGCTTAATTATAAGTATCCTCCTGCAAAGACTTCATAATATTATCAAACATGGCGGGTGCTTGAAAAACATCTTTGAGCAAATCCTTTAAACCGGCTGATCTAAATAAAGCTGCAATAATCTGCTCGGTTGGAAAACCTTTTCTACTGGATATATTTTTCAGTTCCAGCTCTTTAATTTCCAAACGGTCCTTTTTACCAGGAAAAAGCAACATATCCTCAGCATCAATAATTAAATTATCAAAATACATTCTTTTAATTACTACATTTTGCTCTTTTTGACCCTGTTCTTTTTTTTCTATGCCATCAGCTATAGTGGTCCAGTTATTTTGACTGCAAAGCGGATTATCACAAGAAATATTCATGTAACTGTCGCCGAATTCAACTGATTCAATTCTGTTAGGCAATTGATCTGATTGGTATTTAATGACGATTTTATTAGTTTTAAAAGCATCCCTTTCTTGGTATTTCATAGGATTGTTAATTTCAAAATCATATATTTCTATTTGATTTTTAGAAAAACCTATACTTCCAATGGAAACAGAGACTTTTAATCTTTTAGACAAATAATAAGATGCTACCGGTCCTTTAAATATCCAAAAAAGAGCCAAAATCAACACTACAGTACCCAAAATAAAACCAAATACTTTTTTCATAACGTGCCTTCCTTTTTTTTTAAGATGGCTTTTTTTGCTTTTTTTTTAAATAATAATTTACTATTGATCAAATTAAAAGAACAAAATATGAAACAAACAAAACATATCTGCTCTCTTAATAAGCATCATCTTATTTTAGTCATTATTACCGGTCTGTTAATAATAGGCGGTTTTCTAACCTATTGGAACCTGCCTCGACTGGTATCTTTCATGTTATCTAAAAATTTCGGCTTTCGGGTTAGTTTAGAAGAGCTGAATTTTTATAAACAGGGTTTAGAGATCAATGATTTAAAAATTTTCAATCTAAAGCCTTCTAATTATGACCCTGCCGTCAGCTGTGCCAGCATTAATGTAGCGGCGTCTTTAAGACAACTGATACAAAAAACCTTAACTATTGATGAAATTTCATTAGATCAAATTAATTTAAACATCCAATTTTACGATGCAGCAAAAGAACAAAGCAATTTCAATGATATTATAAATACCGAAACCCCTGCTTCCCATAAAAAAGAAAACAAACCATATTTAATCAAAAAACTGCTTTTGAAAAACTTGTACGTTAAACTGATCTTTTCTAATGGAAAAGAAAAAGATGTCTATATTGAAAAACTGGAATTTAATAACATTTCAGAAAAATCCGGCTTCCCGGTTGCCCAACTGGAAAAAGCCATTTTACATGCAGTGCTTAAATCTATCTTTAAAAGATTCAACATTAAAAATATCCTCAAACCGCTGGAGCCTCAAAACCTGATTCCCAATACAGTTCCTAAACTCATCCCTTTTTTCTAAACGCTTCTAAAAATCTACTTAAATCTATTCAAATACACAAATTTATTTTGACACGTTAGTCTATCAGTTCTGCTCACATTAACAAAAAAAATAAAAGCAAAGTTAAAAGAAGGAAAAAGACAAGAAAAAAACAGCTTTTTTTAAATATTCAGCTATAATTAAATTTATAAGCAAAAAGCAATCAATCCAGTATATTTATGGCTATTAATCCCAAAAACTTGCAAAAGCAGCAGGACAAGCTGCAAAGACTGGGACTTAAAAAAGAAGACCTGGAAGAGAAATTTATACTTTCCTCGGGTCCTGGCGGACAAAAAACAAATAAAACCAGCTCTGCTGTTTATTTAAAGCATTTACCGACAGGCATCCAAGTAAAAGCTTCAGCAGACCGCTCAAGAGAAATCAATCGCTATCTGGCCAGAGAAAAACTCATAGAGGCCTTTCAGAATCAAGTGTTAAATCTGAAAACAAAAAAACAAAAACAGCTGGCTAAAAAGAAAAAACAGAAAAAAAGAAGAAGAAGGAAAACTTTAGAAAAATATTCAAATTTAAAAAACTCAACACATGAAAAAAAATAAGCGCAAATTTTATCAAAAATCAAACAACAGAAACTCCCAAAAACATGGCTTGCCCTCAAAAAAAACTGTCTCTTCTTGGGAAACATCTCATAGCTGGTACCAAAAACTGGTAGGAGAAAAAGGCCATTATTACCACCAACAAATCCTGCTGCCGGAAATTTTAAAAATATTCCAAGCAAAAAATGTTAAAAGCGTGCTGGATCTCGGCTGCGGACAAGGAATTTTAGCCAGAAGCTTAAATTCCAAAATCGAATATTTAGGATTAGATGTTTCTGCATCTTTAATCCAAGAAGCTAACAAACTGCAACAGAAAAACAAACAGAAAAACAAACAGTTTATACAAGCAGATATATGTTCTAACTTAGATCTTAAAAAACAAGATTTTGACTTGGCAGTTTTCCTGCTTTCTTTGCAAAATCTGGAAAATGGGGAAAAAGCCATAAAAAATGCTTTTCAACATTTAAAAAATTACGGCCGGCTATTAATAGTCTTAAACCACCCCTGTTTTCGTATTCCCCGCCAAAGCGATTGGGCTTTTGAAGAAAAAAACCAGAAATTAGCGCGCCGCATATTCAGCTATTTATCTCCTTTAAAAATTCCCATTCAAACCGCCCCTTCAAAAGGCCAAAAATCAGATCTTACCTATTCTTATCACAGTCCTCTTTCAACGTATAGCATCTGGCTGAAAAACTGTTCTTTTTACATAGAACAAATCAAAGAGTTAATTTCTAATAAAAGCTCATCCGGCAGCCGCGCTAAAGCTGAAAATAGGGCTAGACAGGAAATCCCCCTGTTTTTAGTCATTACAGCTATCAAAATTGAACCTCCCCATGCCTAAAGGCAGGGGATTCCTGGATAAAGCCTCAGTTTTAAGAGCAAACCATTAACAATTAAATAGATAAATATATAAACATATAAATCGTTTATAATTAAGTATTTATATTTAAAATAAAAGTTTAATTCTACTTAATTAAACTTTAAAAAAAAACTATAATAGATTATAATTATTAAGTAATAATTTTAAAAATCAGTTAAAAATAAATAATTTAACAACTTTTAAATATGAGTTCTACACCAATTTTATCTTTAGCAGCCGGCTTTACTTCAGCCAGAGTTACAGCTACTGGCCAACCTTTAACGCCCACCAGGCAAAAAAACAAAAGATCGAGAGGCTTTAAACAATTACAGCACACACCTGAAAAATTCCCCCAAAAAAAACAACGGAAATACCAAACACGACCAACCATGCGCAGAGTTAACGGAAAAATTACTCCCAGTATTGAGATTCTTTTTACGCCCAATGGCAAAAAAAGACGCACAAACGGCATAATTTATACCTGGTATGTTTACTTTAAAGACGGCTCTAAAAAAATCTATATTGGAGAAACCAGACAATCATTAAAACGCAGAAGCGACCAACATATCAGACAAGGCCATACTACGAAAAATCCTAATGATCGTTTTCATCTGTATTTAAGGGATTTCGCTGAAAATCCAAACACTGAGATCATAAAAATTACCGTTAGTCTGCGAGATGCTCCTGAAAAAGAACTCGATTTAAGAAAAGAAGAAGAACTGTATATTTTGGCAGAAAATAGCTTAATTGGCTCTCAGGCCAGACAAACTCTGGCTCAAAATGGTTTAAATCTTCAAGGTATCAGACAAGTTCAAGGCCTAAACCGTATTCACGCTCATAAAAATTTACATAAAAGATTTTTAGAAAAAAGCTTTGAAATTATAGAAAAGCCCGTCGCCTCAGCTATCAACACACCGCCAGCTTTTACTGTTACTGAATATGTAGTTAATAGAGCCAGAAAAAAACTTTGTTTTTCAGCATCGTAAGCAACAACAACCTAAGTGGCAATAGTTTATCCACTGACGTTCTAGCCTGCTTTAAAAAGAATAAACTTTTTAAAGCACAAGTTTTAATTTAGCTTTCAGCTTTAAAATTCTTTTTAAAGACTGCTCTATTTGTTTTTCTGAAATTTTCTTATCTTCCACTGCATGTTGAAAATTTTGTATAACTTTTGAAAAAAGTTGCATATCTAGTTGCGGACTGGTTTTAAAATCCGCCCACTCTAAACTGGAAAGAATCAGCAGATCGCATCCTGCTAAAGCAGCATCTATAGCTGCCTGAGTGACGCTTTGCACAGCTTTTGCAAAGCTGCTCTGATCTAGAGCAGCTGCCCGCATAACCAAAGAATCTGAAATAACCACTCCCTGAAAATTTATTTTCTCTCTCAGCAATTTTTTTAAGATCTTTTCAGAAAAGGTAGCTATAAAATTACAGTCCAGACAATTAGCTCTTATGTGTGTAGTCATGATTAAATCAGTAAAAGGCGCCAATTTGAAAAAAGGCATTAAATCAAACTGTATTTGCTCTTTGTTTTTTATAACCTCGCTAAAGCCTAAATGAGAATCAGTCTTTGCGCTGCCATAGCCGGGAAAATGCTTTAAACAAGCGGCTACATTTTCTTGCTGCAACCCCCTAATAAAAGCATTGGCAAACAAAATTACCTTTTTAGGGTCTTGAGAAAAGCTGCGACTGCCAATCACAGCCAACTGTTTTTCTGTTTCAGGTAAAACATCTACCACTGGAGCCAAATTGACATTAACTCCAGCCTCCTTCAATTCGAAAGCAATTTGCCGGGCATTTTTTTGTATCTTTTTCAAAGCTTCCTGCAAAGTTACAGGTTTTTTATCCCAAAACGAGCGATAAAAGGAACTAGAAAAACAGGACATTTCCCCCACACTGGGAAAGTTAGAAAAACCTCGGCCTTTTACATGCTGCACTCTGCCGCCTTCTTGATCTGTAGCTATCAGCGGAAAAAAACCAGTATTTTTATAAATACAAATACTAATCTCGGAAGATAGTTTTCTCACTTTACTTAAAGATGTAAGATCATTAGCCCAATTAAAATAAATTACATTTCCAAGCTGGCTTTTTACTAAAAAAGCCAGCACTTCTTTTGGGGATGTTTTTTGACTAAAAACAGGAGCTAAAAAAAGCTGGCCTATTTTTGTTTTCAAAGGCATGTTAGCAATTCTTTTTTCAATTTCGACATCAGACAGGCTAAACAATGCATTCGATAAAAAAATAAAACTCAAAAAACATAAGGTTTTAATTATCAATAGCTTATTTTTTTTATTTTTAATCCAATTGTTAAAAAGCAAAATAAATTTCTCTAATTTTTCTATCTAAAATTCTAATTTATAAAAACTTAAAATAAAAATAATAAAAATAAAACCAAAGCCTAGGCCATATTTTAAAATTAAAAAGCTTTAACATATTCAAATTAATTAAGATAAAACACACACAAAAAATAATTAAATTATAATTAATTTAAAAAAAATAAATATCTGATAAACTAAAAGTAGCAGGAATAATAAAAATATCATCAAAAAAAGTTATCTACCAAGGGGGAAGGTATGAATCAAGAAGGTTTAAAAGATATTAAAAAGGCTTCTAATAAACTAGTTGGTAAATTGCGAAAACTAGTAGAAGTCAAAGATGATCAGCAAAAAATTAATAAAATGGTTAAAGAAATTAAAGGGCTACATTCTGAAATGGAAAAAGCTTTCCAAAAATCAGGGTCCTATTTGGAAAAAATTCATTTCGACAAGCAAAATTACTTAAATGCCGCCAATACTGTTAAAAGAGCCTGCAATCAGCCATCTGAATCAAATATTCAGACCGCTTTAAATAAAATGAATAATTTTATTACCAAATTAGCTGCTTAAAATCAGATTTTTGATTTAAAAATCCGAAATTTTAAGTTAGCTTTCTTTCTTAAAATACTCCCATTGGCTCCTGCCATGGGGGTATTTTAAGAATCCGACTTCCCTTCCCAATCAATCTCATGCAAAAACCCAAAAAATCGGCATTTTATAAAAGCCCACGGAAAAAAAACTTTAAGCTAAAAATCCTAAAACCAATAAAATAACACTGATTGCAAATCTGATTTTTGCTAATTTTTGATCAAACCGTCCTAACATACACATCTTTCTAATTTGAATTAGAAACAATTAATTCTTAAAAAAAGATAAAACAATTGCTATTTTGAAAAATAAGTTATAAATTAAAAAAAAAAATAAAAATCTAAAAAATTGCATGAAAACCAAAAAATTTAAAATCCGCAAGGCAAGAGAAAAAGATCTTAATATAATTTATCAAATGCTCAAAGAGCTAGCCTCTTTTCACAAGCTTTTAAAAAAGTTTAAAACTACCAAAAAAAATCTAAAACAGAACTTGTTAGATCCTAAAGGACCTGACGTTTTAATCGCCGAAGAAAATAACAAGCCTGTCGGCATCATTATTTTTTATCAAATATTTTCTTCTTTTTTAGGGCAAGCGGGCATTTACATTGAAGATCTATATGTTCAATCTGAACATAGAAAAAAAGGATATGGCAGAAAACTTCTAAGCAAGGTCTGTCAAATCGCTAACAAGAAAAAATGCGGAACAGTTGAATGGAAAGTTTTTAGGCCTAATAAAACAGCCATCAGTTTTTATAAAAAAATGGGCGCCGTGCCAACAGAGAAATGGATTTCTTTCAAACTAACGGAAAAAGCCTTTAAAAAACTGTTAAATTAATATCCTCTATTGATCCCTTTAAATTTCTATCAGTGACATTCTCTCGGAATTAAAATACCGAGAATTCCCGAGATTTAAGCCTCAATCTTCTTGGCTGTAAAAATCAAAAAATTATCTAACAGTTTTTGCAATCCTAGTGCCTTATTTTTTCTTTTTAGAATAGGTATTTTTACCAAATATCTGATAGAGTACGCACCACCTTTTCCAGGCTTCAAAAAACAAAAACAAAGCAATTAAAAACAGAATTAAACTGCCATAATAATAAGCTAGAAGTAACAATATTATTCCCAGAATAATTCTAATCAAACGATCAGTTTCGCCAATATTTTTCTGCATATCAAACTTCATAAATAACTCCCATGTATTTAATTTTTTAATGCCACGGAAGTGATTTTTATACAAGAGTTTAACTTAATTTATTGATAATAAACATCTTATAAAGATCAAAACCTCTAAAAATATGATATTGCAACTAAACTGATAAAGCAAGGTTGTTACATAAGACGATTTTTATAAAAGCTCAGCTGCTTTTTGAAATTCTTTTTGAGCCTGCTCTAAAAGGTCCAAAAAGAAATTTTTATTAATTTTTTTACTGCTAAAAATCTTTTCCATAGCATTTTGAATGGAGATATGCAAATCTTCTTTATCCGGTAAAACCCGCTCTGGTTTAATAACCCAACGCACAGGGAAAAAATACAAAACCCTCATATTAGACAAATTTCTATCTAAAATACCATAAACCAATTCAGCCAGCAATTTGGCCTGCCTGTCCAAATCACGAATTATCTGGACTTTTCTTTCACTTACATTTACATCTTCATCAAACATCATCTGACCTAAAGATCTTTCTTTTAAAGCATCGATAGCAGACGCCATTGAGCCTATAATTAAATGATGTGAAGAGCGTAGAGGATTCATTAAATCAGATACTTGAGATGCAATTGCTTTTGCTACAAATGGCAACGATTGCAAATAATCAATAATAGGGCGGATCAATTTCGAATTCCTCATTAAATTACCAATTTCAAATATAATTCTATACATTAAATTCCAGTAGATATGATCTCTGGAAATCAAATTAGCTATTTTTTTACCATCGGTTACAGGCTGCAGAGCTTTTTTCAATAAAAAACCATAATTTTTTTGGGGAAAATCCTCACCAAGCTTTTTTAACTGCTCTCCCATATTTTGTAAAAAATCATCTGTAATCTGTTCCACATCTACTTCTTCAGAAGAAAAAGCAATTTGAGAAAATGTTCTTTTAGAAGTTTCAAAACGCTGATGCAACAAATCAACGACTTTCATTTTTAAACTGTCCAAGCCCCCTGCTTCCACATCATTTTCCCCAAATAAAACAGCAATTTCATTTTCCGAACAATTTTCCAATAAAATAAAACTAATATTTTGCTGAATGCATAGCTCATTAATTAAAGGCAAAAGACTATCCTGGCACAGATATTTAAAATACATTGGATCAGCTATTTTATTTAAAATGCTAATCATCTGTTTTTCTTGAATAAATTCTTCAAGCTTATCTTTTATGATATCTGTGATCAGACCTTTTAGGTTAATATTTCTCAGTATTATATTACGGATTTTCTCATTAAGACCAATAGCCGAGCCCATAATCATAAAAATATTTTTTAAAGCCTTCTTCACATTTTTATAAGCTTGTAAAACTTCTTTGATCTGATTTTCCTTATTTATTAATTCTTCAGTTTCCGTTACTTCTCTAGAAAAATTTCCCACCCCGGCAGCAGCTTCAGTATCGCCTGCATCTAATGAGCCATTTTGCAGCTCTTCCAACATATAATGGGATACCAATTTACTACTATCTTCCAAGATTTCACGGCAGAAATCTAATAATTCATCTTGAGAAAAAACAGCTGAAATAAAACCTTCTGCAATTTTGATTAATCTAGCCTTCATTAAGATTTCAAAAGCCTGTTCTTTCCCATCTAGCATTTGTGCAGCATTTGCTGGTTCAACATCATCAGAATCTGCAGTTTCTGCTTCTTCAGTCCCTTCTACTAATCGCCCTTCTGCCAGTAATTTTTTTTCCACATCTGCTACCTCTGCCTGCAATTTGTCTGAAAAATAGTATTTTTCAATCTCTGCTGGCAAAGGTTCTTCCAATGTTGCTAAAGCCACATTTTTTTCTTTTTGCTGTTGATGATAAGTTTGATAAGCCTTTAAAATCCGAGTTATATGATGATACGAACAAGCAGCTATGCTATCAGGTAAATTTGTATAGTCCATTTGGACTAAAATGGGCATTAGTTTGCCGGTAATTTTATACGTAATTTTTTTTGTTATTAATTTTACAGTTTCCTCAACAATCTTCTTCATAATGACCGGATCAAACCGCAATAAAAGATCAATTATTTTCTGACAGTTATCAAAAAATATATTTACATTATTAATAAATGGATTTTGAAAACGTTTTGGCAGAATTTTTTTTAAAAATGTTTGACCCTGTTTGTCATAATATTGCCTAATATTAGCAACAATTTTTTTTATATCTTCAATTTTCTGTTTATATTCTTCGGCGTTAGCTAAAGGAGAGCTCTGATAATCAAAAACAGCCCCAATCAACTTTTCAACTCCACTCAACAAAGAAACATACAATTTTTTAAAAACCGGTTCTTGTACACTTTCAACCGAAGCCTGTTCTAAAGACACAACCTCTGTTTGAATAGATCTAACCGCCTCTTGTAGTTCTCTGCAATAATTATCCGATCCTATCCCCTCGTCTTTCTCAATAACGGCAGATCTTTCAGGACCTGTTAAAAAACCAAAAGCTGAAGTTCTATTCGACGAAACAGCTGTTTGCTGCATAAGGGTGACAGGATTATCTTTTTTAAAAAAATGAAAAACCCAAATAATAAAACGATTCCAAATTCTAACAATTTTAATTAAGGCTTTTCTGAATAAATTATAAGTTTTTACCTTTACAGTCATTTCTTTGATGATATCAGGCTGATCAATCCATTGAACATTTTTTTCATCAAAATAATCTACTAAATCCAATATTTGCTGCGACTTTTCTCTCCTTTTAGCTGGATCTTGTTTAAGTTCTTTAATAAGTTCTCTAGCAGGCTCGACAAATTCACTTGTTTCGCTATCCTGTACTGCATTTTCCTCAAAAAGACAGTCCAGCCCTACTAACCCATCAGTCTCTGCTTCTGTATCCAACGGAATTTGTTCAATTTTATGTACATAATCCCTTCCATGGGAAAGAGCTATTAAAAAAAGCTGATAAATAAAAGAATAAATATTCTTGCCTTCCGGATATTGATCCAGTGGCATAACAACCTTGATCAAAACTTCTTTGTATCCCAGACGCGCCTTAACTTCAACAGCATAATCTAAAGAACCTTGAGAATCTATTCCGGAAGCTAAATTTTTATTAGGCCAACTCATTAACACGGAATCTTTAATATGCGGTAAAACAAGAGGATTTGTCATAATTTATCCAAAAAATTTAACTGTATATATATAAACAGCTTAAATCCGATTTGATAGCTTACTTTCTAAATTATCATCTTTATAAGATTTATTTTTTCTGCCAATTGGAGCAACACCCGCCAAATCACCGACCACGTTGACTAATTCTGTATTATTAGGAATGATAACTTTGGCATTATTATGAAGCGCTTTTTCTACAGCTTCCAATTTTCTTAAAACTTGCGCATTACCAGTAAAATATTTATTAGCAGCTTCATTTACCAGGTGAATAGCTTCAGATTCTCCTTCCGCCTGCAAAATTCTACCCTGTTTAACGCCTTCTGCTTTTTTAATTTCCGCTCTTTTCTGGCCATCTGCTTCAGTTTCTGTAGCAGTAGCAAAATCCACAGCTGCTATTTTTTCATTTTCCGCCTTGACTACCTTATTCATAGTGTCCTGAACATCTCTCGGCGGATCAATTTCTTTAAGCTCTGTTCTAACAATATCAATTCCCCAGTGTGAGGTTTCATCCATCAAAGTAATATGCAACTCAGAGTTGATTTTCCCTCTTTCACTATTGGCCGATTTCAAAGTCAAAGTGCCTATAATGTTTCTTAGCGTAGTTCTGGCCAAGCTAACAATCTGCCAACGATAGTCATCTACATTATACTGGGAATTTTTGACATTCTGTTCATCTGATTTAACTTTAAAATAAACCTGTGCATCTACTTTAGCATTTAAATTGTCATTAGTAATAATTTCTTGGGGCTTGGCATCCATCATTTGTTCTGTGACATTGATCCTATACAGCTTTTCAATGCCCATAGGCCAAATCCAATTAAATCCAAGCTCTGCAAACCGTTTATATTTGCCCAATCTTTCTATAAGTCCTCTATGGGTAGGACGGACAATTCTCACTCCGGAAATAAAGAAAACAACAACTACAGCTAAAATCAAAAAAAACCAAAACATACCCCCCCCTTTTTTTTTTATAAATAAAAATAAAAAGGAATTTTAGCATATGCTTTAAAAAAGAAAAAAAGGAAAAATGAAAAAAAAAGGATTTTATTAAAGAAAATATTATAAATTTAAAATTTATGCTTTAAGCTCTAGGATCTGTTAGCTTTAATCACTGCCAGCTGCTATCGAAAGATCGTATGAGTAACTACAGGATATTCCTGGCTTTTTTAAACTAAAGTCTCCATCAATAGATCAATTGTATCCAATGCTGTTTCGGCTTGATTTAAAGCTGTTTGTATCTGCTTAAAAATTTCTTCGTCTTTAGTTATTACTTTTTTATAAATAATTAAACTATGCTCCTTATCGAACATCCCATCTTTAAAAAATTTAATCCAAGATCTTGCGAAATCTTCTTGTTCTTTTATAAATTTTTGTAAATTTTGTAACTGTTCTTTTCTATTATCCGAGTCTGTATTTTTAAGTAGATCTTCGATTAATGTATCGAGATGCTCTAAATTGTCTTTAATTTCTTGTAATATGTCAGTTGGCTTATACGACACCACACTTAATGTCTTTTTAAGCCACCATGTTAAACATTGATTCATAGCGTTTTCTAGACTATTTAAGCTTGTTTTAGCTAAGCTTGTTTGCTCTTTAATTTTAGCACATTGATCTTTCTGAAATTCTACTAAACCATTTGCTGGCAATGGTTGATCTACAACCCTTTCTGGCTGTGGTTGAGGCGTTGTAAATTCTTCAGATTGCGACATATCATACTGCTCAGATAGCTCTTGAAAATCGTCTATCATTCCATAATCAGGAGCGTTAGGATCGTCTTCTAAGGCATTCTCAATACCATAACGATTAATAACGTCTAATAATTGTTCTTGGTGGTTCTCATTAACTTCCAAGGCTTTTTTAATAAGAGCTTCATATTCGGGATAGCGACTCATTAACAATTCTTTCGCACCCAAAGCATCTTCGAAATCCCCATCATCATCATCATCTACTGGAGATCCTAAAATTGACTCTTTAGAATCTTGTTGGTCTCTATTTTGGGGAACTTTTATTTTATTAAATAATAAAGTAGATGTTATTGCACTACTGGCAAAAATAAGACCAGAGCCAGAATATCCTCCAGCTACAAGTCCGGTTGTCAAAGTAATTGCTCCAAAAGTGCCAATTAAATATGGGTGAAGAAAGAAAAAAACGGCTAGACTGGCGCCAATGGCAAAAATAGCACCAATTGCTAAAGCAGTAATGATAGCAGCTTTTTTTTGAGTTTTCAAGCCAGGATTGTCAAGAGCCTGAGCTGTATGAAAGCTAGCGCGATCGCCCGAACTAATAGCAGCAGATCCATTGTCAAATGGCTCATTACGAACTGCATATCTTTCTGTAGAAGGTGAAGGTGAAATTATATTTGAAACCATATATTCAACTCTTTTTTTTTATTAAGTTTAATTAATATTAAATTAAAATTATCTTTTTATACTAATATTATAATAAAATTTTCAATTAAATTCAAGAAATTATTTAAAAAACACAATTAAAATATTAAATCATAAATATCTAATTAGCAAAAGATTACACATATTATTCCACTATAAGCATCTAACAACCAATTATTTATACAATACATAATAAATTGATAATCAATGACTTATAAAGTTATTCCAATATTGCAAACAACAAAACCGATTTATTCTCAAACTCACAGACTTTTATTTTATGATAAAATATTTTTTGATGCTATTTACATAAGCTGCTTGTCGTCAGCGACTTAATAATACATACCTAGCAAGTAACTTAATACCAAACACTTATAAGATAATAAAAATAAATGTATATTTAAAAACTTTATTTTAAATTACAAACAATGTTATAATATATTTTAATTTAAAATTAATATTAAAAAAATAATATTAAAAAAATTGTTTTTAACCCATAAAATTGTAAAAATATGGCAGCTATAATATCAACAACCGTTCCTATTCGAGAGTATTGTTCAGGGGAAACATCCCTTAACAGGAATATGTTGCACTTAAATCCATTACAATCGATAAAAAGGCTAACGACCAAAATTCACTCTACTTTCGTAAATTGCGTTATCCAAAAAAGCGTAACTATAACCAACAGCATATATTTATCAGCCTTAGTTTTTTACGAAGCCCACAATTTTTCACTTATTACATTATCACAAGCAACAAACCTAATTTTACAAAAAGTTTTCGTATTAGCTTCAGCTATCAGCTCTGTTTTTTGCGCCATTATAGAAGGAATAAATATCAAAGAAGCGGTTGATTTCAGCCACAACCCTTTATTAGATTTTTATAATTTAGATTGTCATAATGAAAGAACACAAACACAAATGAACTATACCGAATGGGTACAAAAGCATAAAAAAACGCTCGAAAATATTACAATATATACCGAAGATACCGATGCTAATAAGATTAATTTACATGAATATCTTTTAAATATAACTAAATCCAACCCAATAGATGAATCCAAAAAAGCAATTTTTTACTGCGTATTGTTTAAACACCTATATCAAAAATATACCAAAACAACCGGTAAGGATTTAGAAAATCAACCAATTAAATCCCTGACCAAAATCCTGCAAGGCGAAATCTTTACAGATATGCAAGAAATTAATACAAAACTTGATTCCTACTCAAATTCTGCAGAAATAAAACCAATAAAAAACTTTTGTTCTTCTTTAAAAACCCAAATAACAAAAAGGAAATTTTTCTCGACACTTGCTTTAGCAGCTATCATTACCACTTTGGTAGGCGCTATTTTGACTTTTTTGTTTATTAGCTATCCTATAGCTATACCAACAACTTTAGCTATTTCTCTATGGTGGGGCGGCTGGGGAGCCCACACCTTGATCAACACTATTGCCAAAGGTATTTTAAACAAAAAAAATGGATTTAGCATATATAGAGCTTTAGTTCCCTCTTTTAATTAAAAAACTATAAAAATTGAAAATCAGAAAATTTTAATGCTGAACAAGCTTGGTATTTTTAGATCTTTTTGGCTTATAATTTTTTGAGCCAAACTTTTTTTTAGCAAAAAATTTGTGTTTGGTTTTTTGCTCTTTTCGTTTCTGAAATTTTTTAGATTTAAACCTAAAATTTTCCTGTTTAAACTGATTTTCTTTTTTTACTTGCCGATCATTCCTACCATGATCTTTTTCATCCTGCGTTTTAGGCTGATTAACCAAAGTTAAACGCTGTTTTAAAAACCTTTCAATATCCCTTACAACAGGCCTATCTTTATGAGAAACCAAGGAAATAGCTAATCCCTTAGCCCCTGCTCTGCCTGTTCTACCAATACGATGTACATAATCTTCACAATTATTAGGAAGATCATAATTAATTACATGGGTAATGGTTAAAACATCCAAACCTCTAGAAGCCACATCGGTAGCTACTAATATCTTAAATCTTTTTTTACGCATTTGCTGCATTGTTCTCGTTCTTTGTCTTTGGTTCATATCGCCATGCAAAGCAAAAGCTAAATGTCCAGCTACAGATAATTCACGGGCTAAAGTTGCCGCCTGTCTTTTAGTAGCTGTAAAAATAAGCGCCTGATCTAAAGTTTTATCTTCTAAAACCTGGTCTAAAATGCTTCTTTTATGCTTTTGACTGTTAGTATAAAAAAGTTTTTGTTCTATATTTTGAGAAGTGGTCTTATCAGGAGCAATAACAATATCGAGTGGATTTCTAAGCAATTTTTGGGAAAGTCTTCTTACAGAATTTTTTAACGTAGCTGAAAAAAGCAAAGTTTGACGGCTATCAGGAGTGGCTCTAGTAATTTGTTCAATTGGCTTAATAAAACCCATATCCAACATTCTGTCAGCCTCATCCAAGACTAAAGTTTCCAAACGTGTAAACTTGATCCTTTTTCTTTCCATATGATCTATCAACCTGCCAGGAGTAGCAATTAAAATATCACATTTACTTGATAGCTCTCTAATTTGTTTGGGATAGGGCACTCCACCAAAAATACAAACAGTTTTGATAAAGGGAAAAATCCGACTATGTTTTTTAGTTTCAACCAGAATTTGTTCTGCAAGTTCTCTGGTTGGTACTAAAATCAAAATCCTAGGCCCATTTCCCGATTTGGTTTTTATCAGTCCATTTAAAATAGGAAGAATAAAAGCTGCTGTCTTGCCAGTTCCAGTCTGTGCTGAAGCACGCAGATCCTGCCCCTTCAAAATCACAGGAATTGCTTGGTTTTGAATAGGAGTAGGTTTTTTAAAACCTAAATCAGCAATAGATTTAAGTAGTTTAGAATCAGAAATTAAATGACTAAATGGCATATTTTATCTTCTTTTTTTAAAGTTAAGCTTCTTTTTTGGGATAATATCAGAGCTTTGGAATTGAAATTATCGCATGAACTAGATATTAATGATAGATAATAAATTAATTATTGCCATTTTCTGTAAAAAATATTTTCAAAAGTTAATTAAATAATTAAATAACTAATAAAAAACCTGCTACAATAGGCTGGTTGACAGATGGGCCAAGTAACTAGCCATTGGCTATATACCTCTTTTTAACAATAGTACTAGCAGTATTTAAATCTGCATTTAATTTTTAACCGCATAAGCAAAAAAAAGACTCCATTTTGCAGCCAAAATTAGTCTAAATTCCAAGGCTTTGACCCAAAATAGTCAAAACCCATAGCTGCTTTTACTTCTTTTAAAGTTTGAGCTGCTACCTGTTCCGCTTGTTCTGTGCCGTTTTTAATAATCCGTATAACTTCTTCCAAGTCGTTTTCGTATAGTTTACGCCTTTTATGGATTGGTTCTAAAAAATTTTGTAAAACTTCTAACAGATATTTTTTGACAACAGAATCTCCTAATCCACCTTTTTGATAGTGAACTTTTAATTCCTCAACTTTATTTTTATCTTCAGCAAAAACATCTAAATATGTAAAGACAGGATTGCCTTCTACTTTACCAGGATCTTCTACACGCAAATGATTAGGATCGGTATACATACCTTTTACTTTCTTGGCTACCACATCCATATTATCTGAAAGATAAATGGCATTACCCAAAGACTTACCCATCTTGCTTTTCCCATCAGTCCCCGGCAGTCTTCCTATTTTAGGCACCAAAGCTTTAGGCTCAATTAATACATTTGTATTATAGGTACGATTAAATTTACGTACTACCTCACTTGTTTGTTCCAACATGGGAAGCTGATCTTCTCCAACTGGTACTAGATCTGCTTTAAACGAAGTAATATCGGCAGCTTGAGAAACCGGATAAATCATAAACCCTGCTGTAACTTGATCACCGTAGTTTTTTTGTTTAATTTCAGCCTTTACAGTAGGATTATGTTTAAGACGGTTCCAGCTTACCAAATTAAGAAAATAAATAGTCAGTTCATCAATTTGAGGAATCATTGATTGTACAAAAATAACTGATTTCTTTGGATCAATACCCACCGCTAAATAATCTAAGGTTACCTGCAATACGGCTCTACGAATTTTCCTTGGATTTTCTACGTTATCGGTTAATCCTTGTGTATCAGCTAAAATCACAAATTGCTGATATTCATCCTGTAAAGAGACTCGATTAGTTAAAGAACCTACATAATGTCCTAAATGTAACGGACCAGTAGTTCTATCTCCGGTAAGAATTCTTTTTTTTACCATAAATAACCTTATATTTTAATATTTTTTTAAACTTGACATGATCTCCCATATCTAAAACCAGAAGTTTTACGCTAAAGGACACAAGAAAGCCAACCATTTTAATGGTTGGATGAATTGTGCCAAAATATTTCTTTCTTAAAAAGTTTTAAATAGTTTAAATTTATATTTTGCTTTTTGCGAATAATGTCTGTAAGACATTTCTGTTTTTAGAAAGTGTATAGGGTTCTTTGAAAAATCTTTCAAAGGTAAAACACTATAGTAAATAAACTTCTAAAGTAAAAAAATAATGAGAAGGGACGTCTTCTCTTAGCTTAGATATTGTAAGACTCGAGAGATCAAGCGAGTATTGTTTGAAGCTAGAATCCAACGTTCTTTAGACGTTGGAGTACGTCAATAAAAGCTATTAAAACTATTTTATTAGTTATTAAAAAAAATACCAGCAAAACCTGTTCCTTTAGCAGCAAAATACTGACCTGCTCCCCAAAAATTAATCCACATTGAAGCAGACGTTCGTGTAAACTTTATTAACCTCTAAAAAGAACACGAACTTATGAAAAGAACCGTTTTGGCTATCGCCGCATTCATGTAATTTTGAAAAGATCAGGCATGCAAATTAATCACAAAAGGGTCTATAGGATTTATAAAATATGCGGTTTAAAAGTGTAGTGGACCCCAAAAACTGGACAGGTTAGGTTGTTTGCTTCATGCTACTTA
>CAYXMS010000014.1:7561-35521 GCA_964466185.1 uncultured bacterium | reverse complement strand
GGCAATTCATCCCCTCCCTAAAGGAAGGGGTTTTCTTGCCAATAAATTGATAAAATATTTTTTAACAATAAAACTGTAAGCCATCCGGAGGATTATGACAACTACCATGCCAGATTACCAAACCTATGAAGACTATCAGATCAGACTAAAAAAACTAAACGAAATAAAACAGTTAGGCATTAATCCCTATCCTCACAAGTACAGCCCATCCGATACCATTAAAAATATTTTAAAAAATTGCAAAGAAAAAAAAATAGGCCATTTTGACGATGCAGCAGCAGAACAAACTCCAAAAGCCAAAATTGCCGGCAGAATGGTACTTTTCCGCGCTATGGGAAAAAATGCTTTTGCACATCTGCAAGAAAAGGGAGCTAGAATCCAGCTCCTTTTTAATCGGGATCTAACCGAAATTGAAGGTTTAGCCAAAGAAGAAAAGGCCTTAAAATTTATCGAAAAAAAACTGGATCTTGGTGATATTATCGGCGTTGAAGGCAATCTTTTTTATACCCAAAAAGGCGAACTGACTCTTCTAGTAAAAAAGGCTACGCTTCTATGCAAAACCCTTTTACCTTTACCTGACAAACACAGCGGTCTTGCTGATAAGGGAATTTTACACCGCAAACGCTGGCTTGATTTAATTACTAATAATGACTCTTTAGAAAGATTTATTTTACGTTCTAAAATTATCAAGACCATCCGCACTTATTTAGAAAACGCTGACTTTTTAGAAGTAGAAACACCTGTTTTACAACACGTATATGGGGGCGCAGAAGCCCGGCCTTTTAATACGGAACTAGAGGCTTTACACCAGGAAATGTTTCTGCGTATTTCTTTAGAAATTCCCCTTAAAAAACTCATCGTAGGCGGCCATTTGAAAATTTTTGAAATCGGCAAAGTCTTTAGAAACGAGGGCATAGACCAAACCCATAATCCCGAATTTACTCTTTTAGAAGCTTATGCCAGCTATTGGGACTATAATGATCTAATGTCTTTTGTAGAAAAAATGTTTGAATTCATTGCTTTAAAATTATTTAACACTACCAAGCTGAACTTTCCGTTAAAAGGAAAAGAGACAACCATCGATCTTAAAACACCTTGGAAAAGACTGACCATGAAAGAAGCTCTGATACAATACAACAAAATAGATACAGATCATCTGAAAGAAGAAGAAATGAAAAAAATCCTTATAGACAAAACCCATTTGACGGAAAAAGAGTTAAAAAATCAAACCAAAGGGGGCTTGACAGCTCTTTTATTTAAAGAACTGACCGAATCTTTTTTAATTCAACCGCACCATATAACAGATCACCCTATCGAAACTACTCCTCTTTGCAAACTGCATAGAGATCCTGCCGTCGCTAAAGAAAAAATAGTAGAAAGGTTTGAATCTTTTATCTTAGGCACTGAATTTACCAATGCCTATACTGAACTGAACGATCCCATCTTGCAAAGAACACTTTTAGAAGAACAGGCCAGAAAAAAAGAGGCTGGAGATAAAGAAGCTTCTCCTTTAGATGAAGATTTTATAGAAGCCATTTGCCAGGGCTTACCGCCGACTGGAGGCTTTGGCGCAGGCATAGACCGCATAGTTATGCTTTTTGCCAAGACCAGCTCGATTAAAGACATACTTTATTTTCCACTTTCCAAATCTGAAATTTAAAGATCAAATACAATTTTATTAACTTCTGCATAAAGTTTCCTTTGTGCCCCTAATCAACCGGTTTCCCTTGTGCCTCACGGCTCAAGCCTCTCCCTTTAGGGAGGGGTGATTGACTGCTTCTTTAACATAGATCCATCAGGCATATCTTCAATTACAAACCCCTGGTCTAGAATCCAGTCTCGGAGCCTGTCTGCTTCTTGAAAGTTTTTATTTTGACGGGCCAGATTGCGCTCTCTTAAAGCATCTTGGACTTTTTGAGGAATTTCCTGTTTTTCTTCTTTAACCAGATCCAAACCTAAAACCTGATCTGCCTGTTCTAAAAATTTTAAAATTTTTAAAGCCTGGGAATTTGCTATTTTTTGCTGGTCGCACAAAATATTTATTTCTCTCACCAGGTCAAAAATAGCCGCCAGCGCTTTGGATATATTCAAATCATCCGCCAAGCCGCTTTCAAATCTTTGCTTGGCATTTGCCAAAAGTTCAACGCTGTCATCAAATGAATTTTGATTTAAATCTTTAACGGTCTGTTTTTCATCTGCCCGCTGTTTATCAGCCTTTATGTCCTGCAGCTTTCCTTTTTCACTTATTTTTTTACCGATTTGTTTTAAACGCTGAACAAAATCTTTTAATCTAAGCCAAGCCTGCTGTGCGCCTTTTAATCCTGCAAAAGTAAAGTTCAGCTGCATGCGATAATGGGTTTGCAAAAGCATCAGCCTGATCTGATAAGGATGATAGCCTTTTTCTAAAAGATCTCTTAAAATATAAAAATTATTCAGGCTTTTAGACATTTTTTTATTATTTACCAACAAATGCTCAGAATGCAGCCAATAGTGCACAAAAGTTTTACCGGTAAAACTTTCAGATTGGGCTATTTCATTTTCATGATGGGGAAAAATATTATCCACACCTCCGCAATGAATATCTATTGTCTCGCCAAGCAGGGATAAAGACATAGCAGAGCATTCTATATGCCAGCCGGGTCTGCCTTTTCCAAAAGGGCTTTCCCAAAAAAGATCTTTATCTCTGTTAGGATCATAGGCTTTCCACAAGACAAAATCACAAATATTTTCTTTATCATAATTATCAGCAGAAACTCTTTTGGACGCCCCTTTTTTCAGTTCTTTTAATTTTAAGTGGGAAAGCTTCCCATAAGATGAAAACTTATGAATGGAAAAATAAACCGATTTGTCAGCGCCTATATAAGCTATTTTTTTCTCTAAAAGCTTTTCAATAATTTTAATCATTTGCGGAATATAAACAGTAGCTTCTGGAAAATGCTCAGCTTTTTCTATATTCAGGATTTTCAAATCTTCAAAAAAAGCTTTTTTATACTTGTCCGTATATTCTTTGAGGCTTTTATGTTCTTCATTTGCGCCTTTGATAGTCTTATCATCAACATCGGTTAAATTCATAACCTGATTTACTGCAAAACCAAAATATTGTAAACAGCGCCTTAAAAGATCTTCAAAAATATAAGTGCGCAAATTACCGATATGGGCAAAATTGTAAACAGTAGGCCCGCAAGTATACAGCAATACTTTTTGCGGGCTCAAAGATTTAAACTTTTCTTTTTTGCGAGTCAAAGTATTAAAAAACTGAAGATCTGCCATTTTTAAAACATCTTTTTTTTAAAAAATTTGTTTGTTTTAAATCACTGTTTATTCTTATTAATCAATCCTTGCAAACAGCGATAATCGATTTTGCCTGTGCCTAAAATCGGGATCTGATCAATATTTTTAACCTGGGAAATTTTTACAAGAGAACTAAAACCTGCCTTTTTCAAAACCTGATTCAGTCTAGCTTTATCAAGCTGTAGGGTAGTGAATAAAACCAGATCAGGCCGATCTTTTTTTTCTTCATTAGCAACCATCGCTAAAGCAGCTTCATCATCATCTTTAACAATTTTCTCTTTTTCCAAAAATTTATTCAACTCTATTTCCAGAGCTGAAAGGGAAATCATTTCCCCCCCAAGTTTCACAAAACGCTTAAGCCGGCCCGACAAAACTAAATAACCGTCCTGATCAAGATAGCCCAAATCTCCGCTGCAATACCATTGTTTTCCGGTATAAGAAAAGAAAGGGTTTTTCTCTTCTTCCAAATAACCGTAAAAAATATTGTCCCCTGCAAAACAAAGCTCTCCTTCGCTATGGACAGGCAAGACTTTTCTGCTCTCAGGATGCACTGTAATGATATCAACACCGGGAATCGGCCTGCCGACGCCTTTATGTTTTTCTCCCAACCGGTCTATAGAAATTATAGGAGAGCATTCTGTAATGCCATAACCTTCCAACAGTTCTTGATTCCCTCCGAGCCTTTTGATTTTCTGAAACAGCTCTTCCGGCGTTCTTTCAGCACCGGAAACAAACAAACGCATGGTCCTTAGCTGGGCATCAGACGCTGCATTCAAAATGCCCTTCAAAAATGATGGCGCTGAACAAATAATGGTTGCTTTCCAACGGCCTATCGCCTCAGCAACAGCATAGCTGTCTGTGGGATCTGGATAATAAGCAACTCTGACACCATACATTAAAGGAAAAAGACCGACTACAGTAAAACCAAAAGAATGAAAAGGCGGCAAAATTCCCAACATAATATCTTTAGAATTAATTTTGATGCTTTTCATACAATTTTTTAAATTCGATATAATGTTTTTATGGGAAAGGGGCACTCCTTTAGGATTAGCTTCCGTACCGGAAGTAAAAAGAACAACTGCTTCATCATTGCCTTTAACATGTCCAAGTTTTAAAGCTTGAATCAAAGCCCCGGCATTTTTTTTAGAATAATAAAGCGCTTTAAGCTTAATCCTTAAAGACATATTATTTTTAAGATCTTCAATTAAAACCAGCTTGTCGACCAAAGAACCAAATTGCACGCCAGAGAGCCTTTCTAAAAAACGCCAGGAAGAAATCACTTTTTTGGCTTTGGTTTTTTCCATCATGTGATTTAAAAAACGAGGTCCTAAAGTCCAGTTCATCATTACCGGTACTTTTCCAGCGAGCATAATAGCTAAAACAGCAATATCGGCGCCAATAGATGCCGGCAGCATAACACCAATGTATTTACCTGGAATCTTTTTTATTTCCAAAGATAAAGCCACCGCAGACATTTTTAATTTTTGATAGGAAATAACGCCAATTACATCATCTCCGGCAACCGGCAAGTCTTCTAACCTATCAGCTGCTTTCAAAACAGCTTCAAACATAGTCTGGCCGGCAATTTCCGGTTTGCTACGGCCGCTTTCCGCAGGCCAGCTATAAATTGAACCTGCAATTTTCTTTTTACGCCTTTTTTTTCCGGAAGATGCCAGCTTTACTATATCTTTGACAGTTTGCATATCTTCAGGATGCAAATCTTTCAATTGAAAATTCATACTTAAAAAAGTAATCAGTTCAGCTATTTCCAAAGAATCAAATCCCAAATCTTGAGACAAATGCATATGCGGGGAAATAACAGCATCGGGATGAATTCTTTTAAGCTCTTGAATAATTGCTTTTTCTACTTCCATAGAGTAAGGGGCATGGACATCCGAGATTTTTTCAGCTTTATGCACATGAGGCTTTAAATATTTTTTCTTATGAAATCTATAGGATACTCTTTTTAAAGGCTCTGCTTCTACTATTTTAGAATGTCTGTCTTTGATATTTTCCGGATACTGATTATACCAGCTTTCCAGGTAACGGTTAACTTCCAGCCTTGTCCCCTTCCATGGAAATTCTTTACCAGCCAATTTAATTTCGATCAAAACCCGTCTTTTAGGCATAAAGAAAATCAAACAACGCAGCAAGTTTTTCAGATTACGGAAAAATACTTGAGCAAAATTAGGAGACTGCGGCGTATAGGCTTTGGAAAAACTCGAGCCCCACAGCCCTGAAACGCGGATCAAGACCACATTAACTTTAGAGACTTTATTTAAAATAGTATGAGCAGCAGAAGCTCCTCCAATAATTTCTTTTGCTCCTCCCTTAAGCCTACCTGCTGGATAAAGTAAATAATTTTCTCCTTTTTTCAAACCCTGGATAATTTTATTCATTACCTTTTCAGTTTTTAATACCTTGATTTCATTCATGGACGTATCCAGATCGGGTACGCTTAAAGCTTTAACTATTTTCATAAAAAAGCTAATGCCCTTTTGGCGGTAAATATATTCGATAACTAAAGGGCGCAGCTGAAATTTGGGCCACAGAAAAGCAAATAAAAAAATTGGATCTGCTAATGCTGGATGATTAGGTAAAAACAAAATACCTGCATTTGTATGCATATTTTTTTTAAAAATTTCTTTTTTACCTATAATTTTAATTTTATAACGCACGCGAAACAATATTCTAGCCACCTGGCAAAAAAGACTTATCAATAAATAACGCATAAGAACAAACGCCTTTTTAAGATCTTCAATAGCAAAGCAAAAACCAACTCTTACCAATCATAACATTTAATTTTAACAAGATCTGTTTTTTGATCCATCAATCTTTTTCGCATAACCTGATTTATCAAAAAAAAAAACACCAGCAAAACCTGTTCCTTTAGAAACAAGATACGCTAGTGTTAAACCTCCCCCGTCTAAAGGCCATACAGAAAATGGCTGAAAAATTCCCATTTTATCCATATTTTTTTTTGATTTTACAAGCTATTTACAATTTTATGATGGCAATTTATTTGCCAAACCCCTATTTAAAATTTAAAAACAAAGAACGTCCAAAGGTTTTGCCCATGTTTTCTTTTTACAAAAAAATAAAAGACAAATGTTTTCTATTTTTTGGAAAGATAGATTTATTTCAAACTAAAAGCCTCAAAGAGCAAAACCGCTCTCTAGCCAATTTAATTCTTTCAAAAAAACAAGCCTTAAAAAAAGAAAGTAAAAAATTACTGTCCAAGAAATCTGCAAAGTAATAAATTTAATAAAGAGAATGCCAAATTATGGAGGCTTATTATGAATATTAAACCTGCCAATTCCGGACCTGAAAAAATCAGACCCGATTCTACGCCCCCTCCTCCTGGAGGAAAAAAATTGAAAGCCTCTGGTTTTTCTCCGTCTGCAATAGAAAAAGTTGACGCTGCTGCTTTAAAAAATCACAGTTTTAAAAAAGTGGAAAATACCAATACCAATCAAAATCAAAGAATGCAGCAAGCTTTTCACAACGCTGCCAAGGTTGTTTTTACAAAACAAAATTAGCCTGATTCTTAAATTTATCAAAAAAATACCAGTAAAACCTGCTCCTTTAGGCGAGAGAGGTTCAATAATACCTTAAGCATTACAATATTTAGACTGAAAAGAAAAAACCGCTTCTCTTTCAACGACCCCTATGCACTTTATAATTAAAATCAGATCGGTTCCGCTTTAGGCAGCAAGGCCTCAATTTTGGCTGCCAAGCTACGGCCTTCGGCAAAAGTAATCTGATCCATGGCTTCATTTAAAGAAGACCATCTGCCTTCTACAATTTCTTGATTATCTAAAACAATATCACCTTCCACTTCTGCCAGATAATAATCAACCTGCTTATCAATTCTGCTTCCTTCTTTTCTGAAAGAATATTTTTCAATTAAAGGCTGCAAGGTTACATATTTTGCAATATATAGCCCTGTCTCTTCGAACAACTCTCTTTCCGCTGTTTTTTGCGGGCCTTCTCCCAACATACCATGACCTTTTGGAAAACCTACATGACCTTCTTTTTTCTTTACCAAAAAAACCTGCCAACCGTTTTTGGATTGTTTTAAGGGAATAATACCAAAAGCTTTTTCTATCATGCAGCGCCTGATCTGGTTATTTTTTTCTCTTTTGTCTATATCTGTTTTTACCTGCCGTGATACGGCGGTCTTCATTACTTATAAGGAGCAAAAACCAAAGTTGAATTATGCCCGCCAAAACCAAAAGAATTGGAAATTGCAGCGCTAATCTTAAACTCTTGCATTTTATCTTTTACCAGATCTAGGTCTTTAACAACATCTTCAGGCTCTTCCAAATTAATTGTCGGATGCAATTTAGAAGTTTTAATAGCCATAACAGAAGCTACTGCTTCCAAACCGCCGGCAGCTCCTAAACAATGGCCGATCATTGATTTGGTAGCATTCATCTTCAGCTTATCCAGATCTTGTGCAAAGACTTTTTTAATAGCTGTAATTTCACATAAATCTCCCGCTAAAGTGGATGTAGCATGGGCATTAATATAGTTAACATCGGATGGAGAAATGGCAGCATCTTTAAGCGCCTCTTCCATACAGGCCGCTACAGTAGAACCGTCTTCGCGAGGATTAGTCATATGATAAGCATCGCAATTTTTAGCTCCTCCTAAAAATTCAGCATAGATCGGGGCCTTACGTTTTAAAGCATGTTCCAATTCCTCTAACACTAAAACACCGGCGCCTTCTCCCATCACGAAACCGTCTCTTTGCTTGTCCCAGGGACGCGATGCTTTTTCCGGAGCGTCATTGCGTTCAGAAAGCACCTTGGCCGCCACAAATCCTGCCAGGCCAATCGGGTTCATAGGCGCTTCAGCTCCTCCGCAAAGCATCAGGTCGGCATTACCCATCCTGATTTCTTCAGCTGCTGCTAAAATCGAATAATTAGAAGTAGCGCAAGCTGTAGAAATTGAATAATTAGGTCCCTGAAAACCAACATCTATCGCTAGAAAAGCACCCCCCATATTGGTAATAATATAAGGTACGAAAAAAGGAGTCAGCCGACGCAAACCTTTATCTTTGAGAGTTGCTACGCCGGACGAAAAAGTCTTCATGCCTCCCATGCCTGATCCGATAACAATGCCAGCTTTAGTTTTATCGATATCCATCTCTTCCAAAGAAAATTTAGCGTCAAGCAGGGCTTTTTTACCGGCAACTACTGAGTAAGCAATAAAAGGGTCTATACGGCGGGCCTGTTTTTTATTAATCAGATCGCCCGGGTCAAAGTTGCGGATTTGTCCAGCAAATCTAACAGGAAATTCCTGAGCGTCGAAAGCATTAATCACCCCGATTCCACTTTGACCTTTTAACAGTTTTTCATAAAAAAGCTCGACATCGTTGCCAAAACAAGAAACAACGCCAAGACCGGTTACAACAATTCTTTTCTTAGACATATTCCAGTTCCGTTCTTTTTTAGATATATTCCAGTTCTGCAGTCTCTTTTAAATTTTCATCCACTTTCAGCTGAACTTCCTGAGCATTTTCCCACAGCTGTTCCAACTTATAACGTTCCCTAGCCTCCGGCCCAAATAAATGGACCATAATTCGTCCATAATCCATAACAGCCCAGTTTTCACTCTCTTCCAATTTCAAAGGCAAAATACCTGTCTTTTTCAGCTCTTCCGCAATATAAAGGGCAATGGCCTGTAGATGGCGCCCGACGAACCCGTCAGCAATAATAAGATATTCGCATAAGGCATCATCCGGTGCTTTTAAAGCCGTTATATTAAAGCCCTTTTTATCACAAATAATTTGAGCTATCTGATTTAAAAGATTTTTTGTCTGCATTTAAAACCAACAATTTAAGACTCTAGTATAATTGATGTTGATAAATGTAGTCTAGAACTTGTTTATCCAGCAAATGACCGCAATAAAGTTTTTTCTTAAGCCTCTCTCTAATACAGGTAGAAGAAATATGCAGCTGGCGGGTAGCTATCAAACTATTTTTTAAAACAGGCTTTAACTCCGCTGGCATTATAAATTTACTGTCATCGCGAAAACCTACCAAAACAGTAGCAATTTCCAAAATTTTCCTATAATCTTTCCAACCAGTTAAAGAAACTAAGGTATCCTGGGAAAGCAAAAGGTAAATATCAGCATCGGGATACATATTTTTTATTTTAAGCAGGGTGTCTATTGTATAAGAAATTTTTTGCTGCTTAATTTCCCAGTCGAAAATCTGAAACTGTTTAATATCATGCAAAGCAAGTTCCAGCATTTTAAGCCTGTGCTCAACAGACACTTTAGGAGGCCTGTTTTGTTTATAAGGGGAAACAAAAGCCGGGCAGAAAAAAACCTGTTGCAGAGCTTTTTTTTCCAGCAGTTCCAAAGCTAGATTAATATGTCCAAAATGAACAGGATCAAAAGATCCTCCAAAAAAACCGATCTTTTTTCTCATAAAATTTTCCAGGCCCTTTGATGGGCTATTTTACACAGCCCCCTATCTGGAGAAACTGCAATTTTCTTTCCGGCTATCTGTAATAAAGGCAAGTCCCAAATACTATCAGTATAAACAGAAATATTTTTTTCGGAAATATCCAGACTTCTCGCTAAATCCAAAGCATAACGAGCTTTGGCCTTACCATCCATTAATTGATGGATAGAATTTAAACAGTTATTTATATCCAGCCCATAAGATGTGGCTTTAAAACCAGAAATGTTCAAACGTTTAACAATCTGCTGCACCAAATAGTTAGGAGAATTAGAAAGCACAAAAACAAAACTCTGCTGTTTTTTGGCCTTATCGATTTCTTTTAAAATGGTCGGATTTAAAAAATGCAGAAAGTATTGATCTAAAAAATCTTCAACATGTCCGAAAACATCCAAAAAATGACGGCCTTTCAAAAATTTCTCAAAAACCAAAAAATGGAGATTATTAGGAGATAAATTTAAAAAAGCAAAACGTACAAAATAGTTAAGGGCCTGAAAAAGAGAACGCCAGGAAAAGCAGCCTTTTTTGACTAAAAAATAATAATAGCTAAAGCTGCTATTCATTTTTAAAATGGTCTTATCCAGATCAAAAATAGCTAGTCGTTTGACAGATGTGATTTTAACTTTCCTCTAATTTAACAATATTATCTTCAATTTTGCTGATAACCTGGTTGATCTTCTCCAGTCTTTGTTTTTCTTTTTCAATTTCTTCGCGATAGCTGATGGCTTTTTCAAAATCCAGATCAGAACGGCTAACAGCATGTCTGAGATGTTCTAACTGCTGTTTAATTTCAGCGCGTCTAATTTCACTTTCTTTAAGAGTTTCCTTTAAATGGCTCAAAGAAGCCAAATCTTTTTCAGACAGGTTTAACAAAGCCTGATCTTTTTTATCACAGATCATTTCTTTAAACTGCCTTAAAATCTGTTCCAACGGTTTCTTTTCAATTTTAGTCAACTGCAATTTTTTAATTTGGCTGATAAATTCTTTATACTCTTCATTTAGCTGCTGGCTGTTATTATCCTGACTGCCGGACAATGCTTTTTCTATAGCTGTTTTCAGCTCTTGTATGGAAACTGTTCTAAGTTTGTTTTTCTCTTCCATAATTTTTTTAGCTTTTTCTTCTGCTTCTTTTTCTTTAGCAAAAATCGGGCTTTTGGCCTGCTTGATTTCTTCTTTTAAAATTTTGACATCTTTAGGCGCCAACTCGACTGAGCGCATAAAATTCAAGATATCAATTTCATCTCTTTTAACGATATGTCCTGAAATTTCTTCAGTTGCCGCACATTTTTTAGCAAAAGACTGAATCTTTTCCAAAACTGTCTGTTTGTTCTGTTCGAAAAGCTCTTTCTTGCCTTCCATTTCCTGCTTGTATTCAGTTTCCAACTGTTTAATCTTATCCCAGCACTCGGAAAGTTTTAATCTGACAGAAGTAAAAGTTTTAGTATTTAAAGTAAATGCCTTAGACACATTCTGCAATTTTTTAATTTCTTCTTTCAAACGATAATAAGGCATTTTAAAACGGCTGTTTTCTGCAAAATATTTTTTAGCAAAAAAATCAACATCTAAAAAGAACTTATAAGAAATTTCCCTAATTAATTCTTTTCTTTTCGGAAAAACCTTATCTCCCAAATGCGACAGCTGCTTAAAAATCTGGGACTTGTACTTAACTCGGATTTCTGTTTTTAAAACTTCTTTGCGCAAGCTGTGTATTTTACTGGCAAATGTATTAAGCAGGTTAAGTTCATTCTGTAAAGTCAAATATTCTTTTTTCTGATTTTCTAATACCAAAGACTTAAAAGGCAGGGCGGCATCTTCCATCTGAGCCAAAAGAGTATTATAATTTTCTATATCATGCTCAATGCCGCTAATGGCCAATTCAATTTGTTCTATAGCAAAAGAAGCCTGTTCATCAAGCAGATCTTTTAACCCTTTCGCCTGTTTAGACAGTTCGATAAAAGACTGCCACATCTGAAAACGGACAGATGGATGCAGATTTTCCTTAAACAGTTTCAAACAAAGATGGCGGGCTTCCCAAAAAAGCTTGAAATTGGCATGCTTTTCATCAACCAGCGTCTGTTTCATCTTATCTAACACCAATTTTAACTTTTCTTCTACAGATGAAAGCTTTTGAATTTCCTCCTCCAGCTTAATATTTGACCCCTCTTCTTTGGTTTCCACGCTCATGGCAGACTCTCTTTTTAATTTTAAGAAATAGAGTATAGACTACAAAATTCAAAGATACTTATAAAACAGTTTTTTTGCAAAAGAAAGAAAAAACTTGGCATAGGGAAAATTTTTCTAAAAAATTTTCCAAGCTGTTTTTTTTTATCATCTTTTGAGGCTACGCTCATTTTTTTTTCTTTGGCTTTTAATTTCTATTTTTTAACCACTTCTTTGAAAACAAAATCTTATCCCGATTAAAGATTTTCTAAAAACCAAGCTTTTCTATGAAATTGCTTGCTTTTATATTTAAAAAAAATTTTAATAAAATTGATTATTAGCGAAGGATTTTTATGCTTAGTATAAAAAATGTTAACAAATGGTTTTTATTAATTTTGATCTTTCAGCTGCCATCTTTATTGGTGTTTTCAAAAGAGCGCAATTCTTCCAACTCTCCTACCCCGGGGCTTGCTAAGCAATCCTGTCCCAACTGCGATACTGACGGTAATTTTTATCAGCCTTCCCAATTTTTCTGCCCTCCTTCTGCTGAATTTTGTCAAAGCGAAAAAAAATTCGGCATGTATTTAGATGTCTATGGGTTAGTCTGGCAGTCTAAAGAAGGCTCCTTGGAATTTGCCGCCAAGAATAAATACTATACTGATGCAATAGATACTAATCGGATTACTAACCAGATAACTTTTATTACTCCTGATTTTGGCTGGAAACCCGGCTTTAAACTGGAAGCCGGCTATTATCTGCCTTTAGATGATTGGGACATTAAAACCAATTGGACACATTATGACGGAGGTTTCAGCAACAACAAAAAACATGTTAACGTTGAACTGATTCCCGGCAACAATGGGGTTATTCCGGTCCAGTTTGTTTATTATCTAAACAATTCTACAACAGCTCCCCGTTTTACCCATGCCACCGGAGATTTGGACATACATTTTAACTCTTTTGATCTAGATACAGGCCGCAATTTCTGGATCGGCAAAAAATTCTCTTTCCGTCCTTATGGCGGTTTGAAATGCGGATGGATCGATCAAAACTATAAAATTTATTACGAAGACAGTGATGCCATCATATCTTCGGCAGAATCCAATACCTATGTAGATAGCAGCATTAGCAAATTCAACAACAACTCTTTAGGAATAGGACCTAAAATTGGTTTTGAGGCCAAATGCCATTTTAAAAAATATTTTCAGCTATTGGCCAATGGTTCATTTGCTATTTTACCAACCAAATTCGATCTCAAAAAAGATCAAAACGATGCTATGCGTACAGTAACTATTGAACCGGCAGCTACAACCAATACATATTATCGATTTATTCTAAAAGAAAAAGTCTACATGTATAATCCCAATATCGGTCTGCAGCTAGGATTTGGCTATGGCGACTGTTTTTTCTCTCGTTATTTTTTAGGCCTATTTATGTCTTATGAAATGCAATATTGGTGGGGACAGAACCAGACCCGCCGATTTATCAGCAGAAAAAACTTTGCCTTAACTACGCCTTCTAGGGGGGATTTGATGCTGCATGGTTTATCTGCTTATTTAAAATTCGAGTTTTAATTTTTTAAAGGAATGCTATGTTTAAAATATCCAAACAATTTTTTTTCCTTTTCCTAAGTTTTATCTTTTTACAATTTAATTTAGTTGGCTCTGACAAAATCAGCAAAGATAAAACAAAAAATCAAAAACCGGACATAAACATAGAAAAGCCTATTTTTAACGAAACTATGCCATCTCAAAACAACTATCTTTTACCATCCGGCCGACCCTGTATTTATCATCCAGAAGATAATCAAGGAGCTTTTTATTCCGAGATTACTTTTCTTTATATGCAAACTAAAGTAACTAACATGCCGATTGCCCTATTTGATGAAAATCCAAGCACTTTTCAAACCAAAATCATTTATCCCAATTTTGATTTTGAACCGGGATTTAGACTTTTAGCAGGCGGCTGTATTCCACGCTTAAATTGGGAAACAGATATTAGCTGGACCCAAATTTATTCTAAAAATAGCAAAGAACTATCTTCTGACGAGCATAAATTTTTACCGGTTTTTTATGATCAAGAATTTAATAGCAATACCTCTCCCAGGTTTCGCACAATATCAGCCAGCCATAACATCTACTTTAACAGTGTATATTGGAACATGGCCAAATCTATCTGGCTGACTCCCCATTTAATCTTACGTTTGCATGGCGGAGTAGAAGGGGATTTTATTAAACAGATCTTTAAAGTGGACTATAAAAACGGCAACACTTCATCTTCTGGAGGCACCTCCTATCAGCTGATTCATGATTATGAAAAACTGACCAATATATCTAAAGGCGCAGGTGTCAGGATCGGCTTTGATTCTAAATGGCAGCTTTTTTCTTCCGAACTTTTTTTATTAGCCTCGCCGACGGCTTCTTTTATTCTAACTTCCTTCGACATGTTCCATGATATTAACAACCGTCAGACAACAACTGCAGAAGATACCAATATCAACTACTATTATCATGATAAAATTAAAGAGCATATTTGGGTGGTCAGGCCCAATGCGCACATAATTCTGGGACTAGATTACGGCCATTGTTTTCCTAACTGTTATTTTACTTTTAAAACAGCCTATGAAGTGCGCTATTTTTGGGAACAGAACCTAAACCGCCCCAGCCATATACAAAGAGACAGCTATCCAAGTAAGGGAGATTTGTTTTTACATGGGCTAAGCTGTTCTGTGCGTTTAGAATTTTAAATAAGGTTTTTTTATGAAAAAATATTTTCTAACTACATTACTAATCTATTTTCTACCTATTTTACTGATTGCAAATGAAACTATCACCGATCCTTATTACAAAAATTACAAGCAGTTGACCACGCCTATCTGTTTTAAAGAAAATACACATTATTATACTTCTTTCCAGCTCTTTTTAGCAGAAGCTAAAATGTACGGATTAGAATATGCGATTAACAATGCGGCCAGCAATGCCGATGTAAACGGCAATTTAGAAAATTTGGACTTTCATTTCAAATTAGGAGGGCAGCTTGCTTTAGGCTATCTTTTTGATTATGACAATTGGGATTTAAGAGTAATTGGATCTATTTATTATTCTTCTGTGTCCGACAAATCACAGCGTTCTATTCAATCAGAGACCGCTTATGGAGACAGTTTTGTCAGCCGCGGACTAATTCCCATCTGGTATCATCCTTCTGCTTACAATAACATTTCCTATAACCGCATTCGTTTTTCGGATGCCGAGGCCGATTGGGATTTTGATTTTTATAATACAGAACTAGACCTGGGAAAAGTTTTTAAGGTAGGAGAAAAAGTCGTACTCAGGCCCTCTTTTGGTCTGAAAAGCATTTTTACTTATCAAAAATATAAAGTAGAGTATTTAAACGGCAAAACTTTTTATTCCGATATAACAACTTCTTACAAGCCGGAAAACAGCATCATTAATTTAAAAAACAATTCTCTTGGCATAGGGCCCAAGGTGGGAATTGAAAGCAGCTGGTTTATTCAAAAGCACATTAAATTGATCTTCAATGCCTCGGGCGCGCTTTTACACACATTTTTTAGAGCTGCAAGACAAGAAACAGCTGATTATACTACTACAGCTGAAAATCCCATGCCTCCGGGAAATCCTATAATAACTTTACATCGGGAAAATTTCAATAACCGCAATTCTTTTCATAGTTATAATCCCTATGCCGGCATAACGATCGGCCTAGGTTGGGAAAAATGTTTTACAAAGAAAAACCAGGTGCCTTTACGTGTTTCTCTTGACTGCAGTTATTTTCTGGAAAATTTTTGGAAAATCAACCAGCTGGTTAAATTCAATGATGCTTTTACCGATAGCACTTATAATTCTGATAATACTGATCTACAAATGCAGGGAGCAGCTCTTGGATTCAGCCTATTATTTTAAATTTTTTAATAAAAAGTTCCATTAATAATCACAGCTTCTCGTATTTTTTCAGCAATAAAAACCAGACCAGACAAAAATTTATCCGCAACATCAAGTATTTCCTGTTCAATGGAATTAACTGCTTTGAGTTCTCAATACAAAATTCAGCATATCTTGATCACCTACATAATATATGTTCTTTCTTATCAAATCATATTTAGCTGATTTATCTAAAATTCGACCATTTTGAATAATTATTTTTTCTAATTTTTTCCGATAAAATTTAGAAACAATTTTTAGAACAGGAGAACGCATACTACTTTTATTAATTTGACTTACCACCTCATTTTCTCTTAAAAATTGGGGATAAGATTCGCGAATAGGAACAGGCTTAACCATAAAAAACCTAAAATTTTGAGTTATAAAGCTAAATATTTTAAAGCAAAGCCCCAAAAAACACAATTTTTTAAACTAATTTTGTAATTTATTGCCGAGAGAATGTCACACAATATTAATTGCCTGCCGTAATGAATAGAATCTATCATATGTTAAAGGAAAACGATACTATTCGAGGCTATGGATATTGTAAGCAATATGCTGAGAGCCATAAAAAAAGTAAGATCTTATCCTTACCGCTCTAGATTTATCTATGAGCAGGGACAATTAATATCCCTGCTCATAATCCTGCAGAATATATTCTAAAGTCTTTTCAAAACCCAGCTCGTGCAAATCAATCCAGCGGAATTGAGGTTCTTTTTTAAACCAGGTAAATTGTCTTTTAACATAGTGGCGGGAAGCTTTTTTAAACTCTATAACAAACTTTTCTTTTTCTTTCTGGCTCTGATTAGTTTTAAGATATTCCAAACATTGGCGATAGCCGATAGCCTGCGATGCTGTGTAATTATTTCTCAGCCCTTGTTTTTCCAGTTTTTTAACCTCTTCGATAAAACCTTTTTCTAGCATCTTATCGCAGCGTTTTTCCACCTTATCGTAAAGCACTTCTCTAGGCATATATATGAACCAAAGCCTAAAATCATATTCGTCCTGTTTAATTTTATCAGGTTTGGGAAAATTAGAGACTTTATGGCCGGTCAGAGTAATAATTTCTAAAGCTCTAACAACTTTATGCTGATCTTTTTCAGAAATCGTAACTGCATATTGAGGATCTAGCATCTGCAATCTTTCAAACAAAGACTCTATACCGAATTTGTCCGCTGCTTCTTCTAATTTTTGGCGTATTTTCGGCTCGGCAGGAGGGCCTTGCGGCGGACCGTACAAAAGAGCATGCAGATAAAAGCCGGAACCACCGCAGGCAATCGGCACTTTATTTTGCATAAAAATAGTTTTTAAAGCTCGGTAGACATCATTGTAATAGCTGACCACATTATAATTTTGTGAAATCTCGCAGATATCTATCAAATGATGAAAGACTTTTTTTCTCTCTTCCGCAGTTACTTTTGCCGTACCTATATCCATGCCTTTATATATTTGCATAGAATCTGCAGAAATAATTTCTCCGCCTAGGATTTGTCCGGCCGCAAGGGAGAGTTTAGTTTTACCGACGCCGGTAGGTCCGGCAATAACAATTACCCGCTTTTTTTTATGTTTTGTTTTTTTTCTTTGTCTTAAAGTCAGATAAAGCGGAGAAAAAGGGGTAGATTTATCATTTTGCTTAAGAGGCTGATAAGTCAAGCTCATTAATTATTTCTCCCCTCTTTAAATTAAAAGGATAAAACAAGCTTTTTTTTTCGACTAGAAAAAACCCATAAAAAAACGAACACAGTTTACTTCGGATAATTTAAAAAAAGAAACAAGCTTAGAAATTAAATAAAACCAGCGATAATTACGCATAATTGTAGACTGCGACATCTGGCAATCTTGTAATCCGCTGAAAAGATCGGCCATAAAATTCGAAGCGATGGTAAAAACAATGCCTATTTTATGATGCAAAAAACCATAGCAAAGATAATTATTCAAACTTAAAGAAAGAGCCAATTTACAATAATTTTGATACCATTTTAATTGATCTACCTGAAAATAGGTTTTTAAAATGGTGGAAACGATGCTATCTACTATAGAAGCCAAAGCGGCAATGGAAGCCATTTGCACGGCCAAGGTCAAATTGCCAAAAGACAAAGCGGTAGCAATTACCGTAGAATACAAAAAGCTTTTTTCTGCAGATAAAAGCGCATCATCCGGCAGATTCTGATAAATATTTTTAGCAAAAGTAATAGCCATACTGACAAAAAATTAAATAAAAAAAGATATGGTAACTCAAATCAAGAGTTAAAAACAAAAATTTTCATTTTTTTTAATCAATAAATGCCAATTTAGAAATTCTCAAGTCAATGACTTTGGGCTTAAAGCAGACAACGGAAGAATTAATTTTAAAACCATTTTTTTTATTTTGCAGCTGTTTCAAATAATCCCGATTCATTTTTTTTCTCAATTCGAAATAATTACCCAGCTGTTTTGTCCAATCTTCGCAACTAAGGCGTAAGATTCTGGGGAAAACAAAAGCTGTCTGCCGTTTATTTTTTACCATCAGCTCTTCTTCTAAAACAACTATAATTTCTCTTTTACCGTAGCTTTTGGAAAAAGCCTGTGCGGTATCGATTCTTTTAACATGCAAATTAACGCTTTGCAGAACTTTTAAAATTTCCAAAGCCAGGTTTAAATTTTTATATTTTAGAGGCTGGGAAAACACTTCTTTTTTTTCTGCAAGTTCCGGCAAATCCAAATATATTTCGGGTAAATTTTTAGGCGGAAAAAAGGGGAAAAGCGGAAAAATAAAGCCATCTTTATCTAAAGCTATATTAGGATAATCGCAAAGCAAGGCAACGGGCTCTTTAACCGTATAATTGATATAGACAAAAGAGGGTTTAATTTTTTTTATCTCAGCGGTTTTAATTAACGGACTTTTTAAAAGTTTCAAAAGAGCTTTTCTTTCATTGAAATCAAAATAACTGACCGGCTTATCTTGGGAAAGGCCGATAATTTCTGCCAGGTATGCTGTTTTTAATTTTTCGGTAACTGGTATTTGCACAATCATATTAATTTTATATTTATCCTGGCTGATTAATCTAAGATGCATACGATAGCCTAAGAAAAAGGCTGAAAAGAGAATAACGGCTCCTGAAAGCCCCAGGGCTAAAATTTTAAAAATTTTTCTGAATTTAGTTTTTGCAGGCGTCATATAGTTTTAACAAAATTTTTACCTTTTTCAAAAATATCCCCTGCTCCTAAAAAAAGCACGATCTGATTTTTTTTCAATTTCTTTTTCAAAACGGTAAAAAGTTTTTGTTCGGGAGCATAACAGACCTTTTTCTGTTTTTGAGAAATTGCTTTAGCCAGGATTTGAGCATTTATTTTTGTTTTTTTTTCAAAGGCTGAATAAATATCTGTCACAATCAGCTCATCGGCATTTTGAAAAGCAGCCGCAAACTCTTCAAAAAGATTTTGAATCCGGCTATAGCGATGGGGCTGAAAAACGCATAAGATCTGTTTTTTATGCTGGGTCTGCAAACTTTTTAAAGAAGCTAAAACAGTTTTAATTTCAGTTGGATGATGGCCGTAGTCCTGCAAGAATAAAATCTCCTGTTTTTTTGCTATTGTCTGCAATCTTCTTTCTACGCCTGGAAAATGTTTAAAAGCTGTTTTAATTTGTTCTGGCGTTATTCCCAACTGCAAGGCCATGCCGAAAACAGCCAAACTATTTAAGACATTATGTCTGCCGATTAAATTTAGTTTAACATCTTTAAAAAGCTGTTTTTTTAAACGTATATCAAATTGTGTACAGGGAAAATCAAATCTTAGGTTAAAAGCCTGCAGACCGGCTTTTTTATGAAAACCGTAACTCAGGGTTTGTTTATCCTGCATAATCTCTTGCAAAGCGGCATCTTGATAGCACCACAGAATTTTATATGGCAATTTTAATTTCCTAGATTTAAATATATTCCGAACAAATTTTGAAAATCCTATCTTTAATCTATCTAGAGACTTCCAATATTCTAAATGGTCATTTTCGATATTGGTAATAATTGCCGCGGCTGGAAAATATTTTAAAAAAGAGCCGTCGCTTTCATCTGCTTCTGCTATTAAAATTTCTTTTTTTCCGAGACGGGCATTATGCTGATCAAATATTCCCCCTATGGCATAACTGGGATCGAGGCCTGCCTGTTTTAAAACAAAAGCCAAAAGTGAACTAACGGTCGTTTTGCCATGAGTGCCGGCAACTAAAATTCCTGTTTTTTCTAAAGTCAGCCAGGCTAGAATTTCCGAGCGATGATAAATTTTTAAATTTCTACTTTTAGCTGCTTTCATTTCCGGATTATTAGAATTCACAGCGCTGCTGTAAACTATAGCCATATTAGGTTTTATTCTATCTTGACTATGTCCTACAAAAATTTTAATACCTGCTTTTTTCAGTCTGTCTTCCATCTGAAAAGATTTTAAATCGGAACCGCTAACAAAAAACCCTTTTTTTGCCATTAAAAAAGCCAAAGCGCTCATGCCCATGCCGCCGATGCCCACAAAATGATATTGTATATTTTTATCCATTTTTAAATTTTATCCTTTATTCCAAGCCGCTTTTTTTTTAGATCAGGCTAAAAAGCAATAATTAATTATTTGGCACACACAGTTATTTGGCACAAAATTCCATTATAATCTGATCCAGGCTTTTTCTTTTCTGATTTTGCATTTTTTGTTTAAAATCCTGAAAATTCTTTTTTAGCTGTTTTTCATTTTCCCATAAAAAAAGCAGTTTTTCAGAAAAACTTTTAATATCTACTTCGCTTTGAACAATTTTTTGACCGCCTTTAATTTTTTCCTGCAGAAAATCGGCATTGAAACTTTGATGGTTATCTTTAGCGTAAGGAAAGGGTATTAAAAGAGCCGGTTTTTCCGCACAAACAATTTCTGCAAGCGTGCCGGCTCCGGCTCTAGATGCAACGATATTAGCGGCTGAAAATAAAAGACCCATATCCTGAAAATAGCTAGCCACGCAGGAATTAAAACCTAATTTATCGAGCCAGCTTTTAACATTTTCTGCCGCTATATTAGAACCTGCCAAATGAATGATCTGAAAAAATTTTTCTTTTTCCCAAAAAAACGCCAGCCGGCAGATAAGATCATTTAAAAAATCAGCGCCCTGCGAACCCCCGAACATGAAAAGAACGGCTTGAGCGGGATCCAGGCCCAGCTGTTGTTTAGCTTTTTTTTGTTCTTCTAAGCTAAAACTTTGAGACCAGGGCATGGGTTTAACCAAACAGGTATTTTGAAGATTAGGCCTAGTTGCTTTAAAAAACAGTCTATTTTTTTTTAATTCGCCGCTAAATTTTTTCTCGAATTTATTCATTTTATGATTGTTTATGTTCTGATGTTGTTTTTCCATTAGGGGAAATTGCAAAGCTAAAACCTTAGCAAAACCGGCAAAAAAACGATTAACCCTTCCTAGCACAGTATTAGCTTCGAAGAGAACGATTTTTTTTCCAAGAAAAACTGCTGCTAAAAGCACTGGGAAACTGTGATAGCTGCCGAAACCAACAACGACTTGGGGCTGATATTTTTTTAAAAACAAACAAGCTGAAAAAAAACCATTTAAAATTTTAAGCGGCTGTTTCAAGGGGCCGGATACAATTTCTTTAAAGGCGAATTTTTGTCTTTGAAAGCTTATGCTGCTATCCAATCCTCTGCCGGCAAAGCAGATTTCAATTTTTTTTTCTCTCAATCTTTCTGCCAACTGTTGAGCAGGAATCAAATGGCCGCCTGATCCGCCGGCGGCGATCAGTACTTTATATGTTTTAGAATCTTGGGATCCATATTTTTCAGATTTTTTATTTAATAGGCTGCCGATTTTAGAAACTATCAATTTTTTAAGAGACATAGCGTTTATCTGTAATAGCAATATTCATTAAAATAAATAACATGGCTATATTTACTACTAAAGCTGTTCCTCCAAGCGAGAAAAAAGGCAGGGTTGTGCCTTTGGAGGGCAAAAGTCCAGAGACTACTCCCAAATTTAAAAAAGCTTGAAAAGAAATTAAAAAAGTTAAAATACAGCCAATATAAAAGCCTTCTTTATGGCGAGCTGAAAAGGCGATAAAAAAACCGGCGAAGGCCATTAGCATATAAATAGAAATCAAAACCAGCACACCCAAAAAACCAAATTCTTCTGCATAGATGGCGGCGATATAATCCGAACGCGCTTCCGGCAGATAGTTAAGTTTTTGCAAGCTCTGTCCGAGGCCTTTGCCGAACAGTTTTCCGGAACCGGCGGCAATTTTTGCCTGATAGGGCTGATGTCCTTTACCTCTAATATCCAATTCCGGATTGAGATAAATTTTAATCCGATTTTTTACATGTGGCATTTGAGAGGCTGCAGCTACTCCGATCAGCAGCAAAACCGCCAAAGGCACAGCCCAGTAATTAAAAGGGACTTTATATAAAAAAAACAACACGATCAGGGTAGAGAGCAAAATAATGGTACTCCCATTATCCGGCTCTAAAAAGATCAAGCTGATTGGAAAAGCCAAAATCATAAGCAGCTTAAAAAAGATTCTGAAGTCTATTTCCCCTCTGAACTTTTCAAAGTAGTTGATAGCATACAAGGGAATCAAACACTTCATGATTTCGGAAGGTTGAAAAGTAAAACTGCCCCAGCCGATCCAGCGTTTAGCCCCATTAATTTCATGCCCGATTTTAGGCACGAAGACCAGCATTAAAAGCAAAGAGGTCAAAAACATCAACGAAGGAGAAATTCTTAAAATGTTTTGGTATCCTGCCTTATATATACCTAGGCCTAAAAACAGACCCAAAGAGGCATAAAACACCTGTTTTATCAAAGGCTGAAAAGTCTGCACTTCCAAAGACCTGTCGATAGCTTCTGCTGAAGTCGTATTAAAAACCATCAAAAGGCCGATTAAAAAAATCAAAAAAGCGCTGATAATAAGCACAAGCGCGGTTTTCTGCATTTATCTGACCTTCAACTTATCCCCTGGTTTTAATCTTTTAGCTTTACGATTATCCAAATTATTCATCTTTAAAAGGTCCTCTACTTTTAAATGATGTTTCATAGCAATAACCCAGGGATTATCTCCTGGCTTAATGGTATAATATCTGGAGCCGGCATCTTGCACGGTAGAAGCAGAGCCTACTTTAACAGGAATTTTCAAATTTTGGCCTTTTTTCAAAAAGCTGCCGGACATATTATTAACTTTTTGAATATCTGAAATCACCACATGATATCTGCGGGCCAATTTTTCTAAAGAGTCTCCATTTTTAACGGTAATATTTATACATTTATCAACCTGGTGATTTGGCTCTTGGGCGGTTGCAACTGGGTTTTGCGCATTTTCCAGCTCTTGGGGTATTTCCTGAACAGCTGACAAATTAACAGCTGTCTCATCACTATTATTTTCATGAGCAGAAACTTCTGGCAGCTGATGCATGACGCCTTCAAAATTCAAAACATCTTCATTGTCTGTTTTTAGCTCTTCTAAAGCCATGCCTTTATCATCTTTAGCTAAAATATTAGAAGCTACTTTAGCAGAAGAAGCTACTAAATAACTTTCTCTTGAAGTCAAAGCGCTGATCAGCAGGATCACCAAAAGTCCGGCATTGACCAATACTGCTAAGACAACAACATCTTTTTTATTCATTTTCATATCCCTCTCCTTCTTGATCTATCTGAGCTACAAATTTTTTAAACATCTCGCCTCTTTGCTGATAGTTTTTAAACTGATCAAAACTAGCACAGCCGGGCGAGAGCAGAACAGTTTTGATCTTTTTTTGTCTGGCCAATTGATATGCTTTTTCTACTGCAATCTGCAAATCTCGAACCTGTTCCACCTGATATTTTCGATCCAGCTGGCTGGCGATTTTTCTTTGGCACCTGCCAATTGCCAGAATCTTTTTTACTTTTTTATCAAAGGCCTGATTCCACACATCGAAGGAAAAGCCTTTATCTTGTCCTCCGGCTATTAAAATTAACGGACCTTTCAAATTATTAATAGCATAAATCACAGAATAAATGTTAGTGGCTTTACTATCATTATAAAAAGCAACCCCATTTTTCTGAGCTATTTTTTCCATTCTATGTTCTGGTTTTTCAAAAATTTTCAGTATTTTTTTAAAAGTTTTTAAATTTATGCCAAACAGTTTTAAAATAGTAAAAGCGGCAGTTAAACTATTTTTATCCACAATTTGTTTTCCAAAATCACAATCTTGAAAATCGTAAAGATAAAATCCGGCCTGTAAAAATTTCTCCCATTTTTCCGCGACTTCCTGAGACACAAAAAATTTTCCCTCTGATCTGATCAATTTTTGCAAGCAGCATTTAATCCTGGCATAATTTTCCATAGTTTTATGTCTATCTAGGTGATCCGGCGTAATATTCAAGACCAATCCGGCCGAAAAATATTTTTTTTGCATCATTTCGATTTGGAAAGACGAAAGTTCAACAATTAAGATTGGCTGCTCTACCAAGGCTTTTTCAGGACTTTGGGCTTTTATTTTATTTTTTTGGTTTTCCGGTTTTACTGTCTTATTTTTTTCAAGATCCATTTGAAGCTTAGAGTTTTTCAGAAGAAAAGAGCTTACACTTTGTCCGATATTGCCCAAGCAAACAGCATTTTTTTTAGCGTAGTTTAAAACGAAACAAAGCAAAGCACAAACTGTTGTTTTCCCATTTGTGCCGGTAATGGCAATCCTGGGATTTTTCAAAAATTGAAGAGCAAATTCCGCTTCTGCAAGAACTTTTATATTTTGTCTTTTAGCCTCTAAGATCAATTTATGCTCAGTGCTAATACCTGGAGAAACGATAACTAGGCTAATTTTTTTCAGATCTATTTTAAACAAATCTTTTTCGCTGACAAACTGCAATTTTTTTTGTTTATTGAGACATTTCTTTTGATTTTCCAATTTAATTTCCTGACTGATTTGAACTTTTTTATCAACTACTATAACTTGATAATTCAGAAAATCTGTCAAGTATTCAGCTGCATCCTTACCTGAAACGCCGTAGCCTAAAACCAGAGCTCTTTTTTGATCTTTACTCATAGCTTTCTTTTTTATTGGATTTTAACAGAAACGATGCCGATCAAAGCCAAAAGCAGGCCGATAATCCAAAATCTTAAAACCACTTTACTTTCTGCCCAGCCTTTATATTCGAAATGATGATGCAAAGGCGAGCAGAGAAAAACCCGCTGTTTTTTCCATTTAAAAACAGCTACCTGCAAAATAACCGACAAAGCCTCCGCAACAAAGATGCCGCCGACGAGCGCCAGCAAAAGTTCTCTTTTCAAAAGTACAGCTCCGGCGCCGACAATACCTCCCAATGCTAAAGAACCGGTATCTCCCATAAAGACCTGGGCCGGATAGCCATTATACCATAAAAAACCTAAAACAGCACCGCAAAGGGCGAACAAATAAACGCCGATTTCACCGATTTCTTCTATGTACAAGATATTTAAGTATCTGGAGATTTCAATATTATTAGAAACGAAGGCGAAAAGTGCTAAAACTGCCGCTACCAAGATCAAACAGCCGGAGGCCAGCCCATCCAATCCATCGGTTAAATTAACAGCATTGGAAGAGCCGACAACAGTCAATACAATCAGCAAAAAAGCCAGAAACAGTCCTATGTTAATCGGCTCTTTATAAAACGGGACATAAATTCTTTGGCTATATTCCTGAGAAGACAGAACCTGCAGATCCTGCCGGGACTTATATTTATAGCTTTTAACTATTTGTTCTTTAGCCACAGGTGCTTTTAAACAGATTTTATTTTGAGTCTTTTCATCTGCCAAAAGATAAAATGCTAAGCCGGAAGCGACAATAATTTGCACTAAGAATTTAATTTTCCCTTTCATTCCCTGGCTGCTTTTATATTTAATCTTTAAAAAATCATCGACAATGCCCAAAGCTCCTAAAAGGACAGTTATAAAAAGCATAATCCAGGTAAAGACGTTATTCAAATCCATCCATAGAACAAGCGACAGCAGCATAGCAAACAAAACCAAAACCCCTCCCATAGTGGGAGTATTTTTCTTTTTCCGGTGCAGGTTAGCCAGCACGGGACATTCTTTTGAGCTTCTAATAGCCTGGCCGATTTTCAAAAAGTACAATTTTTTAATAAAAAAGGGCCCGAAAAAAACCGTGATCATCAGGCTGGTAATAGCAGCTAAAAGCATGCGGGTGGAAGAATAACTGAACGCCGCGGGTATTTTAAATCCGAAGATATGCAAATAATCAAGCAAAAAAAGCAGCATCTAAAAACTCAAAAATTTTAAGTAAAAAAATCTATGTTTAGAAAAAATCCCTGTCTTTAAAAATTATTATTTGGTTTTTAGAAAAAGTCAATCTCTGAAAAATGCAATAAAGTTCGAAACATTTTTCCCGGCGCTACAATAAAAACTGCTACTTTAAATATAAAGTTCTAAACTAAAAATACTTATACGACAAACGTTATTTTAAAACTGAATTTAAAACAAACCATCTAACAATTTTTCCATCTGCAACGATCTGGATCCTTTAATTAAGACTACATCGTCTTTTTGCATTTGTTTTTTCAAAAACTTAGCTAGAGCGGTTTTATCTTCAAACCAAAAAGCTTTTTTCTGGGAGCTTCTTTTTTTTTGTTTTAACCTTAAAAAAGTCTTAACAGCTGTTTCCGCTTCTTTTCCGATACCCAGCAAAAGATCAACTGTTTGAAAAGCTTTACTGCCGATATTTTGATGGCATTTTCTAGAAAATCTGCCTAATTCTTTCATATCTCCCAAAACAGCAATCTTTTTCCCTTTAGTTTGCGGCAGATTTTCCAAAGCGGCGCTTACAGAGAGCTCGTTAGAATTATAGCAATCCTGAATAAAACAAATACCATTTTTTAGAATTTTTTCAAAACGCAGCTCAATTTTTTTATGTTTTAGCTTTGCGGCCTGCCAAACAATTTTCTCTACTGCTACCTGCAATTTTCTGGCCGTTGCAAAAGCGATTAAAAAATCTTCTAAAAGATGCATTTCTTTTAAAAAATTTTCTAAAACAGCAACTTTTTTTCCTTTTTCAAAAACTAAAACTTGTTCTTTTTCTTTTTTTAAAAAAAAGTCGGCCTTTGGATTTTTAATAGAAAAAGTAAAAAAATCCCCAATTCCAGAAAAACTCTCCGAATATTTCTTAACTAACTCAAAATTAACTATTTTAATTTTTGTTTTTTTTCTAAAAATCCCCAATTTTTCCAGCAAAATTTCTTTTTCGTCCTGAAAATTTTCACTATGTACCAAACCTACATTAGCGATCACTCCCACATCAGGCTCTGCGATCCATGCCAGTTTTTGCATTTCCCCTTTCAGTGAAACTCCCATTTCCAGAACTATGAACTTAGGCATTTCAATTCGCATATTTAAGATACTCAAAGGCAATCCTATTTGTGAGTTTTGATTATCTTGTGTTTTATCGATTTTGCCTTCTGTTTCCAATAAAACTGCCAAAAACTCTTTGACTGTAGTTTTACCGACAGATCCTGTAATTCCGATAATTTCGGCTCTTTTTTGTTTAAGTCTTTTTTTAGCCAAGGCCTGCAAAGTCTTAAACACATTATTTACTCTAATTAAAAAAAGCCCAAAACTATCTCCCTTATATTTTCGGCTAACAACTGCGACTTTGGCCCCTTTTTTTGCAGCTTCTTTCAAAAAATCTTCCCCGTTTGCTTTTTTGCCTTTCAAAGCAAAAAAGACCCAGCCGGGCCTGATTTTCCGGCTGTCTACTTCAAATCCTAAAAATTGTGTCAGATCCTTTGTTTGCATAATCTTAAAAAAAACCTCTTTCCAAACCTATTTCTTTTAAAGGCTAATATATGTATTGATTAAATTCAAAAAATGAGGTACCTAAAAAGTAAAATAATAAAGACTATTTATGACAACTCCAGCCCCCCCCCCTACAGGCGGGCCAAATCCGCAACAACCGCAATCTCCTGATCAAAAACCCAACGGAAATAATAAGACATTAATTGGGCAAATCGTTAATCCAATATTTGAATTAATTAAAAAGTGTTTCGATTACTTAAAACCAACAGCAGAAACAGAACAACCAACAGCAGAAACAGAACAACCAACAGCAGAAACAGAACAACCAACAGCAGA
>CAYXMS010000014.1:0-7461 GCA_964466185.1 uncultured bacterium | reverse complement strand
AACCAACAGCAGAAACAGAACAACCAACAGCAGAAACAGAACAACCAACAGCAGAAACAGAACAACCAACAGCAGCAGAAGAAATAGAAATAGAAATAGAAGAAGAAGAAGAAGAAGAAGAAGAAGAAGAAGAAGAAGAGTTTTTTGACCCTATGGAAACAGAACAACCAGCAGCAGAACAACCAGCAGCAGAACCACCACCAGCAGAAACAGAACCAGCAGCAGAACCAGGCCAGCTAACATTTACCAAGCAAACATCTAATATTCAATATAATTCTGACGGTACTTTAAACCTACCTGATGGACATACATATACTATTACTTTTTTTAGGCAAACAGAAACAATAGAAAACGTTGAAGGATTAACACCTGGAAGCGAAGCATGGGAACAATCTGCTAAAAAAATAGTCGATCTAATGAAACGCATAAAACTTATGAATGATCAAAATAGTATTCAAGAAAATCTACCAATAACATTTAATCTAACGCAGGGAACATTTTACCGTTCTCAGCAAGAACCAGATACAACACAAAAGCAACAAATTCAAGAAGCATACCGGGAAATTAAACAATTTGCATCTGAAGGTGCTGCAGCCATTACTCAAGTGCCGGGTTTGACTCAGCTAGGGCAAACCTGTTATATGAATTCTGTTTTAGCAGCTCTTTTTTCCAATCCCAAATTTATCTTACTATTAAAAAAAGAACCGTCAGACAATAAAGATAACAACCAGAAAAATTTAAGACAAAAACTACTCAATTTATATAATAAAATCAAAGAAAAAAAACCAATCGAAAACACTGATTTACAAAATATCCGCAAAGCTGCAAATCAAATAAGACCAACAGAATTTAAAAATAATACTCAGAAATGCGATGCTTCGGAATTTTTACAGTTAATATTAGATAGTTTAGCACCAGAAGAGTCTGACTTTGCTTTTCAAGAGGTTAACGAAATCAACGATCCATCATCCCCTACACCTAATCAAGGCATACTTATATTACAGCATTCAAAACCAGAACAACCACCATCGTTAGAAGAATTAATTAATCAACATAATATAATAAATCCTCCCAAAAGCTTTTTTATTCATTTACCAATTGTTGAAAACACCCAAAAGCCTTTTCACCAGCTTACAATTCCTGAAACTATCTCACTTCAACATACTCAATCCAATGAATCAGACTCCAAACCTCAACCTCAAACCTCTCAAGATATGCATCTGCGCTCTATTATTTTACATAAAGGACCTGATATTAACCAAGGACATTATGTCACCTTAGTCAAAGAAGGCACACAGTGGGTGCTGCATGATAATGAAAATCTTGATCAAAAGTGGGATAGTTTAAAAAAGGCTCTAGAAGACTTAAACTCCACGAAAGACCCACAAGCAGACCATTTTATTCCCTATCTGATCAACTATTCTGTGTAATAAAGTTAATCTACCTAGGTTTTAGGCCTCTTGTTATAGTAAAATTAAGGTTTGCTTCTTTTCTAAAAATATCCCATAATTATTATCTAAACGCCTAATTTTACAGTTTCTGGACGAGGGGGATGCAGCTGAAAATGGCAAAATTTATTTTAATCAGGGCAATAGTTTTTTTAGAGTAAAAAATTATTTTTTAAAAAAAATAGTAATTTTAAAAAATAGTAATTTTAAAAAGTCCTTATGTGGTGGCATAGCCAAGCGGTAAGGCAGAAGCCTGCAAAGCTTCCATTCCCCGGTTCGAATCCGGGTGCCACCTTTTTTTTCTGAAAAATTTTATGTTATATATATCAGCTATACCGATTGGCAATTTAGAAGACATTACTTTGAGGGTTTTAAGAATTTTAAAATCCTGCGACTATATTTTAGCGGAAGATACGAGAAAGGCCAAAATTCTTTTAAGCCATTATAAAATCCCAAAAAAGGTTTTCAAGTTTGAAAAATTTTCCGAGAAGAAAAAAGAAACTGGCATTTTACAAGATCTGGAAGAGGGCAAAGAGATAGTTTTGCTATCGGATGCGGGAGTGCCTTTGATTTGCGATCCTGGAGAAAACCTGATCAAAGCCTGTCAAAAAAAGCGGCTTAAAGTTACGGCTTTGCCGGGTGCCTGCAGTGTAATTAATGCTTTGGTCTTATCTGGATTTAACACTGAGCCTTTCCAATTTTTAGGTTTTTTAAAAAGAAAAGACAAGGAAAAGAAAAGGCAAATTTTAAAAATGCTTTTTTTCAGTGGAACCTCGATTATTTTTGAATCGGCAAAAAGAATTTTGTCATTTTTAAAATTAATACAGCAGCTTGATCCTCAAAGAGAAATTGTCATAGCAAGAGAAATGACCAAACTATTTGAAGAGATCAAACGGGGAACGGCAGAAGAGCTTTTAGAATATTATACCGAAATGCCATTGAAAGGCGAAATTGTTTTGCTGACAGGAGAAAGGAAAAACTTTTTAGAGGCGGAAAAGTTTCCCCTGGAAGATCTTTTACAAGTCTTGCAGGAAGAATTTGGGCTGAGCAAAAAAGAGGCTTTAAAAATGGCGGCTAAAATTTTGAAACAAAAAAAAAGCGGACTTTACAAAGAACACCAACAAAACCTAGGCCGTTAAGCCCGGTTGACAGTTCTCCATGGCCCACTCCATGGATATTACGCTGTTGTTGTTGATTTATTTTTTTTATATTATGCAAGCAGCAATTATCACATCCAAAGGTTTAGGCGATGGTTTAATTATGCTAGTAGCGGCCAGCCATTTAAAACGGCTGGGATATACGGTAGACATTTTCAATCCACATTTACAGGAATTGGAGAAATGGCTGCCTGATTATAAGCTAAAAAAAACACCTGATTTTTTTGATCTGAAAGAGCTTAAAAATTACAACAAAATTTTTTGTCAGTATTCTAATACTGAGCAAATAAAAAAGCTAAGCCAAAAAAGAAAAGAACTCAAACATTTTGCTTTTATCTATCCCTCTTTTAATCCGCAAAAATCTGGAAACTTAAAACAAGATGAGTTTGTCTGTTTTTCTAACAGGCCGTTGGTAGAAAGTTTACAGTTAATGGGGAAAAAAATTTTTAAATTAAAAAATCCCGGCAAACAGCTTGATCTTAAAATTCCCAAGCATTTAATTTTTCAAAAGCATACGAAAAGAATTTTAATTCATCCCACATCTACCTGTCCTATCAGGACCTGGCACAAGAAAAAATTTTTAAAATTTGCTGAAAAGCTAAAAAAGCAAAATTTTGAAGTAGCTTTTATCATGAGCCTATCTGAAAGAAAAGACTGGCTGGAAGTTCTTACCAAAGGTTTTTTATTGCCCAAGCTACAAACTTTAAATGATCTGGCATCATATATTTATGAGTCTGCTATTTTAATTGGCAATGATTCCGGTCCTGTTCATTTAGCATCTCTACTGAACTTACCTAATATGATCATTACCAACGATCCTAAAAGGCTCAAATTATGGCAGCCCGGGTGGAGAAAAGCAGTTTTGGTCTTCCCTCCTAAATGGGTGCCTAATTTCAAATTTCTAAGACTGAAAATAAATTATTGGCAAAATTTTACCAGCGTCTCCCGTATTCTGCGGGTCTTTCAAAAACTAACTGACAAAAAAAAACAGCCGTTAATAACACATCTACCTAGAAATTAAAAGTTTATATATTTAATAGAGAATTTTCAGAAGTTTTTGCTGTATTATTTAAGTAAAAAACCTGCTTTAAAACAAATTTTCCACAAAAAAAATCTAAAAAAAGACACTAAAGCTTTTAAAATAAATATTTTATAGAATAACATTCTAGATTTCCCAAATTTTATACTAATTTAAAAACAAAACGCTAAAAGTTAATTACTTAATTATTATTTTCGTTTAAAGTTAGTTATAATTAATATTGAAACTAATTATTTTTAGTTATATTATAATAATTAACCAAGGGTATTAATAATCAGCTAATAATAAAAGAGGCGTTTATGAAAGATGTACCCCATCATTTAAATAAGTTTTTAAAACAAATGGCCAAAGAAGAATCCAATGAAGGCCAAGAGCAGCTAAAAAAAAATCAAAAAGTTCCGCCTTCTAAAAAGCAAATCAAAAAACAAAAAAAACAAAAAATTAAAGAACAAAAAGAAAAACAGGAAAATCCCCATCCAACAATTGCCGATCAAAATAAAAAGATGAAAAAACGCACGCCTGTTTTCCGCAAAAGAGCCCATAAAACCAAACAAAAATAGCAAAACTGCCTACGACATAGACAAAATGAATTTCATCAAACGCACCATAAAACCTGCTCCCTTCCGGGGCAGGCTATAAGGCGCAAAATATTTCTGTCTTAAAAAGTTGAAATGTTTTAAATTTAAATTTTGTTTTTTCGCGAATATTAGCTTCAAGCCATTTCTGTTCTTTAGAAAGTGTATAGGGTTCTTTGAAAAATCTTTTAAAGGTAAAACAATATAGTAAAAGTTAAATAACATACGATAACCAAGTATATTTAAAAAATCAAAAAAAATTGGCCTTCGGTGCGTCGGTCTAAAGCCTAAGAAGCTGCCGAGGTTGCTCGGAGCTAGGAATCAGGAATTTTTTGCCTTTAGGCGAGGGAGATTCCATTTTTGTCCTGGCCACAATAAGACAAAAAAAAACATGTTAAAAGTTGCCCATATTTCGGATTTGCATTTATTTTCTTCGGCTTTTGAACTAGCGGACTTTTTTTCTAAAAGAATGCTGGGTCAGCTAAACTATTTATTAAAAAGGAAAAAACATTTCAAAGGAGAGCAACTATTCAAATTAAAAGAGCTCTTTGAACAAGAACAGGTAGAATATGTATTGGTATCGGGAGATCTTAGCTGTTCTTCTTTAGAAGCTGAATTTAAACTGGGAAGAGTTTTGTTCCATGAGATGGAAAAAATAGGCATAAAATGTTTTTTTGTACCCGGCAACCATGATCATTATACCCTAGATGCGCAAAGAAAAAAGCTATTCTATCAATATTACGAAAACCAAGCTCAAAACAAGCTTTTTTCTTTAAAAAACCATGGGGCAGAAGCTTTTTTATTAAAAGAAAACATTTGGTATATCGGACTGGATACAGCCCTGCCGACAGGACTATTATCTTCACACGGCATATTTTCCCATATAGAAGAAAAAACACTCCAAGAAATTTTCCGCAAAATCCCTCAAAACGACAAAATTATCTTGGTTAACCATTTTCCTTTTTTAGACGTTACCTCTTACAGAAAAACACTGAAACGCAGAAAAGTTTTAATGTCCATGTTGGAACAACAAAAAAATGTGCTATTTTATTTAAATGGGCATACTCACAAACATGCCATAGAGGATTTAAGAAAAGACAATCTGCCGATTGTCTTGGATGCCGGAAGCTCCGCTTTAAATGCTGTCGGCAGACTAAATCTCATAGAGCTTAAAAAAAACCAGGCCCAAATAAAAGTTTTTGCTTTTCGCAATCAATGGAAGCAAATCAAAAATAAAACCTTTATTCTGCCGGATTAAACCAGTCAATCACTCCTCCCTTAAGAAAAAGATTTTCTTTCCAACAAACTGAGATAGCATATTTCAAATATACTGAACATTTTCTGCTTTTAAACAAGCCTCTTTTGAGGCATATTAAAAGATTAACACAGTGCAAAAAACAGTTTAATTATTTTGCAGGAAAAAAATTTTATGTTTGATCCGGAGACTCAAAAAAATCTAGATTCATGGCTCAATGGCCAATATGATGAAAAAACCAAAGAACAAATCCGCAAAACCATCAAAGAAAATCCGAAAGAAATTAAAAATGCTTTTTTTAAAAAACTCTCTTTCGGCACAGGCGGCGCACGGGCTTTAATGGGTTTCGGCACAAACCGTTTAAACAAATACACAATCCGCGCTTTAACCCAGGCTCTCGCCCAACATCTAAAAAAAACTTTCTCTCACACCAAAATCCATGTCTTTATCGGATTCGACAACAGAAACCATTCTACAGAATTTGCCAATGAGGCCGCTTGCACTTTAGCAGCCAATGGAATCGGAGTTTTTTTGCTCAAAGAGCTCAGGCCTACGCCAATTATCTCTTTCGGCTGCCGCTATAAACAATGCCAGGCGGCTATTATGATCACAGCATCACATAATCCGCCTCAGTATAACGGCTACAAATTATACTGGCAGGGAGGCGGCCAGATTTTGGCTCCCCATGATAAAAATATTTTAGTAGAGCTAAATAAAATTGAAGATCCGTCAACCATTAAAACAACCAATATAAACAATCCACTGATCCAACCCATCCTAGAAGAAATCGATCAGGCTTATTTAAAAGAACTGGAAAAAGTCAATCATTTCCCGCAAATTGTGCAAAAAGAAGGCAAAAAGCTAAAAATTTTATATTCTAATCTGCATGGCACAGGCATTACTTTAATTCCTAAAGCATTTAAAAATTTCGGACTGAAAAATTTCTCTATAGTCGAAAAACAGGCTGTTTTAGACGGCAATTTCCCAGCCGCTATTATGCCCAATCCAGAAGAAAAAACAGCTCTTGATTTGGGATTGAAAGAGCTAAAAGAAAAAAAAATGGATCTGTTTATAGCTACCGATCCTGATGCCGACAGGGTAGCTGCTGCTGTTTTACATAACAATCAACCATTTATCTTTTCCGGCAATCAAATGGCAGCTCTGCTTTTAGACCATATTTTAAATACTTTATCAGAACAAAAAAAACTGCCGGAACATAGTTTTTGCGTTAAAAGCATTGTTACTACAGAGCTATTTTCAACCATAGCTTCCGCTTTTACAGTAGAATGCTTGAATGTACTGACCGGATTTAAATACATAGCAGAAAAAATCGCTCTTTTGGAAAGCAAAAAAACTTTTCTTTTGGGAGCAGAAGAGTCGCTAGGATATTTATACAAAGACTTCGTCCGAGACAAAGATGCCATCTCTGCTTCATATCTCATAGCAGAAATGGCTCTTCTGGCCAAACTCAAAGGCAACACACTATTCGACAAACTAATGCAAATCTATCAAAAATATGGGCTATTTTCAGAAAAGATGTTTTCCCTGCAATTTAAAGAAGGACAAGAAGGCTTGGAGCAAATGCAAAAAATTATGCAAAACCTGCGCTCCTCCCCTCCTTCCAAGATCAATCAGATTCCGGTTATTCAAATAGAAGATTATCTTTCCTCGCAAAAAGATCATCTGCAATTAAACACTTCTAATTTCTTAACCCTACCAAAGGCCAATGTGTTGGCATACTGGTTAGAAGACAAAAGCAAAATTATTATCCGCCCTTCCGGAACAGAACCTAAAGTTAAAGTTTATTTGGGCGTACAAGAAGAAAATGCTCACAATCATCTGGAGCAGAAAATTCAAGCAAATTTAGAAAAATTAGATCTTTTAGAAAAGAAAATCAGAAAAGAACTTTTAGTCGAATCAATCACCCCTTCCTAAAGGGAAAGGCTTGAGCCGTAAGGAACAAAGGAAACTGGTTGATTAGAGAAGC
>CAYXMS010000013.1:0-35600 GCA_964466185.1 uncultured bacterium | reverse complement strand
GGCCTATAAATCAATAGCCGTTATTTTTCAACATGGGTAGAATTGTCGCTTACAACTCTGAAGAGTTTGTCTTTTTATTATCCATGGGGATTAAGTCAAGTTCTCATTTGGCTCAAGCAGTTAGTTTTGCTGGTGTTTTTTTTGATAAATTCAGATTTTTTTCATTTTTTTTTAAATTGATAAAAATAAAATAAAAATCCTAATAAAACCAAAGGAATGCTCAAATATTGCCCCATAAGCAAAACACTTTCATGGGTAAAAAAGCTTTCATTAATTTTTAAAAATTCTATCACAAAACGAAAACTGAAAACTAAAATCAAAAACAGACCAATTAAACGGCCTTTATTTAAAAATAAAAACTTTTTAAAAGCTAAATAAGCTAACAAAGCAAAAACAGCCAAATAAAAAACAGCCTCATAAAGCTGCACCGGATGACGCACTATAGCAGCAGATCCGTCCATAGGATGTACAAACAAAATTCCCCAAGGCACACTAGTCTGAACGCCTAAAATTTCCTGATTAAAAAAGTTACCAAGCCTAATAAAAACAGCTGCCAAAGCAACAGCAGGAGCTATCAGATCTAAAAGATTTAAAAAATCCAACGCAGGCAACTTAATTTTCCAAGAGAAATTTTTAAAATTTATTTTTTTTAATCTGCGACTCAAAAGCCAAATAGCAAAGATAATGGCTGCTGCTGCTCCATGAGAAGCTAGCCCCCCTTGCCAAATTTTAAAAATTTCCCAAGGATGTTTTAGATAAAAAACTAGATTTTCATAAAACAAGACTTGACCAAAACGCGCACCTAAAATAGTTGCTATGATCATATAAATCGTTGTCTTATCTGCTATAAAAATCGCTGCTTTTTTAAACCAAGCAAAATAACTTTTAACTTTCGTTTTCGTCTCCAATTTAGTTTTTTTTAAAAAATAAACTTGTAAAAGATGGCGGAAAACAAAATAACCTAAAAGAAAACCTAAAGCAAATAATATGCTATACCAGAAAATCGGGATTTTGAAAAAAGGCAGATAAAAAATTTCTCTTGCCGGATCCCAAACAATATAAGAAAATGAACCGGTACAAGACATGATATAAGGCATAATAATGGCCAAAAACATAAAAGCTAAGCGCTACTAAATTAACTTCAACTATTTGCTAAATACTTATTAACAAATATTAAAAATGATATTAAATATCAGGATATACCAAGATGTTTAAATTCACAATTATTACTGTTGGCAAAACTAAAGAAAAATGGCTGCAAGAAGCGCTTTTTGAATATGAAAAAAGGCTAAAACCCACAGCTGTTTTTAACTGGGTGCTGGTAAAAGACGAAAAAACTTTAATTAAAACAGCCCAAAAAGCAGGGCGCCTCATTTTAATTGATCTTAAAGGAAAAGAACTGACAAGCCCGGCTTTTGCCAAGCGATTAAGCCTGCTTTTAAACCAAGAAAAAAGCCGGCTTAATTTTGTTATAGGTTCAGATGCAGGTCTTCCTGAAAAGCTTCGAGAGCTTAGCATTTTTTCTTTAAGTCTGTCCAAGTTAACCTTTACCCATCAACTATGCCGGCTGATTTTATTAGAACAGATTTATCGCTGTTTAGAAATTTTAAAAAACAGCCATTACCACAAATAAAACTGTTTTTTTTGTCCTAATTCTTTTTTCTATTTTAATTGTTTAACTGCCGTTAAAAAAAATGATTGTTTTATCAAAAAAACACCAGCAAAACCTGCTTCTTTAAAGGCGGAATAAGCTAGTATATATAATTAACATTTCGAAAATTTTTGTTGTTATGTATGGTTTCCAAGATGTTCAATGAAGCTTTTCTACAAAAAAAGACAAATATTATAGGACTGATTATATATTGCGGCAGAGATTTGGAGTCTAAATAAACCGAATAACTAGACGACCCACAGAGCTTTTTAAATAGCAATATATCCTTTTTTTTCTAATCAATCTAAAAGATACTCCTTTTAAACTATTAGCCAGAAAAGAAATAGGAACTTTTAGCGGATAATTAATTCATAGGTGGACATAATCTTTTTCTACATTAAATTAGATTAAATCGGCTCCAAAATTCTTACAAACTAAAGAAAAAGTGAAAGGTTCAATTAATTAAACATTAATGCAAAGCAAGATATATCGACAAAAAAAAATATTAATTTTACAATTATTTTTAAGTTTAAAATTTATAGTTTTTTTTGAAAAATTTCAAAAAGATTTTTCATGTTAATAACCCACGACTAAAGTCGGAGGTTTGCATTAAAATCCCAGTTGACTAGAAAACTTAAAGAAAACCTTTATGCAGCAGTTAGTTAAAAGAGATTACATACACACCTTGAAATGTTTGAGCCAGCAGTTCTTTGCAAGTTACAAAATCTACAACTGGCAATTGAATATCGTGCAGAACAAAAAATGTACTGCCAGCCTAAAATTTTTTTTGGGCAATTCCGATGCAACTCTAACTGACTGGGCAAGTATGACAGAACAGAAAAGCATCTGTCGTTTCTACCCTAACTTTTTAATAATTAACCGGAGGGGCAGCATTTCCTACAACATCTAAAGAAGTTGGCTTCCATGCTGTCAATTTTTCATGAAAAACAGTTTATTTTTTACTCGTTTTTTATTTGTTATTTTAAGTTTTTTCCTAACTGTTTCTACATATATTGCGATGTTTTCTTTTAATCTTAAAAACTTAACTGTCGCTAGCCTAGCCGGTCTAATGTTTGGTGGAATTTTAATCGGCTTAGATTACCTGCTTAAAAAAACCCATCTGCGCTCTTTTAATTTAACAATGATAGGTTTATTTTTAGGTTATTTAATGGGCAAAGCACTGATCCTGATCTTTGAAAAAGCACTTCAGTTCATGCCTAACATCCAAATACATCCCGCTATGTTAGGTTTTTTAAAACTGAGCCTTTTTATATTTAGTCTTTACATAGCAGTAATTTTAACTATCGGATCTGCCAATGAATTTTATATAGCCCTACCTTTTATTAAATTGACTTCCCCGACTTTCAAAAAAAAAGATTTGCTTATTGATTCTTCTATTCTTTTAGATTCCAGGATCTTAGATCTCGCTTCCTGCGGCTTAATAGACAACCATTTGGTCATTCCACGATTTATAACCAAGGATCTTTTTCAATCTTTAGAAAACGATGAAGAAAATATTAAAGCCAAAGCCAGACGCTCTTTAGAAACTTTAAAAAAACTGGAGGATTTCAGCGATTTTGAAATTCGCTACATAGAAACCGACTTTCCTGAAATTAAGAACCCTCTGCAAAAGCTGATCAAGCTAGCGAGAATTAAAGATGCCCATATCTTAACCGCAGACATCTCCAAAGTACAGATGTCCTCTATTGAAGGCATTAAAATTATTAACCTCCATGTTTTAGCCAATGCGCTCAAACCTCTTATGCAAACAGGGGAAATCTTAAAGATCAAGATTCAGCGCTATGGCAAAGAACCTAACCAAGGTGTTGGCTATTTAGAAGATGGCACTATGGTAGTAGTCAACGGCGGCGGCGATTTTATCGGCCAATGCATTGAAGCTCAAGTTTTGTCAGTCAAACATACAGCCTCCGGCAGAATTATTTTCTGCAATGCTCAAGAAGAGCTGGCGGCTGCTTATACCGGTGAAAGCTATGAATAATTTCCCTCAAGGTTTAGGCATAGATGTAATTGAAATCGAGCGCTTTAAAAACACCCTCAAAAGAACTCCCCGCATAGTCGACAAATTATTTACCGCAAGAGAAATGGCTTATTGTAAAAGCAAAGGCAAAAACCAGATCCTCCATTTAGCTGGCCGTTTTGCCGTCAAAGAAGCTATAGCCAAGGCTCTTCTGCAGGGCTTTGGCAGGAATATGAGCTTTTTAGATTTAGAAATTATCAATCAAAAAGCCGGAGATCCGATAGTCAAATTATCCACAAAGCTGCAAAAAAAATTTCCCAAATTCAAGATTTTAATCAGTATCAGCCACAGCAAAACAGTGGCAACGGCCTGCGCTTTTGCTTACAAACTAGAATAATTTCCTATCTATTCAATAAATTAAAAAGCAAAAGTCAAAAGATAGGCAAGAGAATAAAAATTAACCTGATCGGGAGCTCTTTTAGCCACCAGCCGTCTTTTATATTCTGCTTTCAAAGTGCCAAATACGCCCAGCCGATAGCCTAATTTAAAGCCTGCATTTAAAACTTTAGCGCGTATTGAACCATAGCCTTTAAAATTATTCAAATCAACAAAGCTGTGGCGGCCATAGCTGTGATAACCTTCCATAAAAAAACCCCAGCGAAAAGCATCTTCATGATTACCTTCAAAAGAGATTTTCGCACGCAACCAGGGAGAGCCTTTTTCAGCAATGCCGATAGCTCCATTCCCCCATATACGAAAACGCCAGTATTCGTCTTTGGTAAATTCTTTGCCTAAAGCTAGCGTTCCTTCAAAATTAACAATACCCGGATAAAAAGTAGCAATATCATGGGTAAAAACATTGGCCGCTGCCCTAAAATTAAGTCCGCCGGTCAAGGCCATCGGATCGCCTATGATATCATCCAAAAAACAATAGCGGGCCTGCAAAGCAGCGGAGCGAAAATTAAAATTTTCCACACGATTATCCATAAACTCTAAATCAGCATCCATACTGAATTCTGAAGAAAAAGGAAATTCCAAATCGAAATACAGCAAGTGATCTTTTTCCGTGCCATGAAAAGGAGTTGTAGAATCACTGACTTTAGAAAAAGTCGAGTAAGTATATTTGGTAAATAAAGAAAACTCACAAATATTCCCAAACCAGGGTTGAAGTTCTATACTAAAAACAGAAACCAGCCAAAAAGTTGCCAGAAAACAAATATTTTTTTTCATAACACTTCCCAAAAAACAGGTAATCTTAGCATCTTGTATTTTAAAAGATCTAGGTTTTTAAAAAACCTTTTTCCGAGAGCCAATTTTCTGCATCCAAAGCCGCCATACATCCGGAGCCTGCAGCTGTTACTGCCTGCCGGTAAATAGAATCCTGCACATCTCCGGCAGCAAAAACCGCTTCCTTGCTGGTAAACGTTCTACCTTTTTCTGTTATAATATATCCATAAGAATTGAGCTCGATCTGGCCTTTTAGAAAATCTGTATTTGGTTTATGGCCGATAGCAAAAAAAACACCACCGGCTATTTTTTTCTCTTGTTTGCCTGAGCTCGTATCTTTAAGAACCACTTCTTTAACTATTTCATCGCCTAATACTTCTACCATTTCCCGGTTAAAAAGCACTTTTATTTTATCGTGGTTTAAGACTTTATTAGCTAATATTTTGGAAGCTTTAAGCTTATCTCTTCGATGCACAACATAAACAGCAGAAGCGAATTTAGTTAAAAATACAGCTTCTTCAGCAGCGCTGTCTCCGCCGCCGACTACAAAAAGTGGCTTATTTTTAAAAAGAGGCAAGGCCCCATCGCAAATAGCGCAGGCGGATATGCCTTTTTGCCAAAACTTGTCGACTCCTGGAATATCCAATTTTTTAGCCAAAGCGCCGGTAGCTATAATCAAGCTTTGAGCCTGCAGCTTGGTTTTCGATCCTTCGACAATAAAAGGATGGGAGCTTAGATCTACGGCCAATACATCTTCCGCCATAATCTGCGTGCCATGTTTGATAGACTGTTTTTTACATTTTTCCATCAGCTCAACGCCTAAAATCCCATCCGGAAAACCTGGAAAGTTCTCTACCATGGCAGTTGTGGTCAACTGGCCTCCAGGAGGCCCGCTTTTAAAGCCTTCAAACAAATAGGGTTTTATCTCCGACCTGGCAGCATATATGGCAGCTGTATAAGCTGCCGGTCCAGAGCCAATAATAACTAACTTTACCGTATGCATATATATCTTTCTTGGTTGGAATTAATCACGTAGTCATCTTTAAAATACTAAGATATTCGGAATAATCTTTTTTTTGAATTTTTTCTTTATTTTTCTTGAATATATTTAAGCAAGTTTTTGAATAAATAAAAAATGCTATTTTTTAATAAAAAAGTTGGTCAATAATGGTTTTTTTTGTAAAAATATTTTCCCTATTTTCAATAGATAAAAGAAACCAGTTTTAAAAAAAATTTTAAAAAAAAAAGCTCCCAAGTTTTATAAAAAACTAACTCTCTGGTAAGAGGTGGAGATTTTTACAGTTTTTCCGAGTTAAAAAAATCTGAATTTAAAATATAATTATCTATTTTATAGTTAAAAAGCTTAACAAGTGTTTTACTCCCCCTAAAGGAAGAGACTTTAGCCGTAAGACACAAGAGAAAATGACAAAATGGGAAATTTGCTACAAAAGGCTTTTGGGATTTATCCTGGAGAAGACAAAAACGTCCTCCGCTTTATATCTTTGGCGCTTTTGTGGGCGTTCGGCAGCTCCATAGCCGAGACCCTAGCTATTTCTATGTTTGTAGATAAAGTCGGCTCGGACAAACTTCCCTTGGTTTATTTGTTGACGGCCTTTGTTCTGATTGGCTGTTCTTTTTTATTTTTATATTCGCTTAAAAAGACCTCGCCCAATCAAATTCTTTCTTACATTATCAAGTTTGCAGCCATCAGCTATGCTGTTTTCACGTTAATCATGTTATTTCATCCGGGAAAATGGTTTTGGTATCTTCTGCAAATCTCCACTTATACTTTTGTAGCGGCTCTGATTGCCAGTTATTGGACATTTTTAGACGGTTATCATGATCTGCAAGACGCCAAAAGAATCTACGGTGTATATAATGCTTCTTATTTTTTAGGCTACGTGCTCTCCGGCAGTTTAATCAATTTAGTTTTTGACAAAGTAGGCCTCATTCCCCTATTTACGCTAGTCAGTATTTTAATGTTTTTCGCTTACCTGCAAATCCAAAGAATTACCAGATCCGTCAAATCTGTCGAGGATGATTCCATGGAAGGCATTCTAGTCAGCGGCAAGCGCGGGTTAAAAACACTTTTACGTATTTTTATCAGTTCCCGCTATACAGTATTTTTAGTTTTCATGAGCCTGTTTATCCAGCTGATCCGCACTACTACCGAATTTAGCTATATGGACACCTTTGAAAAAATTTTTGATCCTGCTTTATCGACTCCTAAAAATCCCATTACAGAAAATACCATTGCCGAACTTTTAGGTAAGATCAAAGCTTTCAATGCCATTAGCAATATTATTTTAGGCACTTTTATCTATCATCGCTGCATCCGTAAATTTGGCGTTGCCAACCTACTTTTGGTACCTCCTATCGTCTTTGCCTTTCTCTATTCTGAATGGGTCATCCAGTCTACTCTTTTGATAGCCATTATGGCAGTAGTAGCTGTGGAGGGTTTTTTATTTACGGTAGAAGACAACAATTTCAATCTGTTAATCAAAGCGGCGCCGGCAAAACTGCGCGGAGGCCTAAGATTTATCAACGACTCATTTTTCGAACCGATTGGTTTAATGTTCAGCTCTATTTTTCTTTTCTTTTTTAAAAGCCAGCATTTGTGGCTGGGATTTACTCTGGCTTTAATCCTGCTTAGTATTTCCTTTTTATTGCGCTATTTATATCCCAAGTCCATCCTGCAAAATCTCAAGGCCAATGCTATGCATTTTGGGCGAAGGATCAACGACTGGATCAATTTTCTACCTAAAAAAGAACAAAAAGAAATTAATGAAGATATTTTTGAAGCTTTAAAAAGCGATTCTGAAAAAATGCAGCTTTTAGCTTTTGAAACCTTGCTGGAACTACAAAACCAAAAAATTCTACCCCATCTATTACCTTATGCCGAGAAGTTTTCACAAGAAGGCAAAAGCAAGGTTTTAGAATACTTTGAAAAAACAGATTTTTCCAACAGCCCTTTAATTATTGAAGCCTTATATAGTTGGCTAAATCTCAATTTTTCTTTAAAGCTCCAAAAAAAAATCCAGTTATATTTAGCAAAACGGGGTCTTTTACATCCTGAAAAAGTTGAGCATCTTTTAGAATCGGTTGATTTGACTAATAAAGCTATTGCCATTACTACTTTAAAAAACTCTAAAGCTCAGCAATCTCCAGAAATAGCAGCTCTCAATCGTACTATTGCTAAAAAAGAAACAGATCTATTACTAGCTTCTTCACAAATCGAAGAAAAAGCTTTAGGGTTGAACCTAATTTCTGCTGATTTTTCTGACAGTATTGAAAAAGTTATCAAATATTTAGAAGATGAACAAATACAAATAGCACTAGCGGCTAGTCTTGCGCTTTTAAAATTCTCTTCTAAAGTTCTTTCCCCTTATGCTTTTTTAATTATTGAAAGAATTGATGAAGTATCAGACAGTCAGTTTCGCATAAACTGCCTAAAAGCATTAGGAATTATTTCAGATTCTTCTACAATCAAAGAAATCATTAAAAAAAGTATTTTCTTCCGTCCAGCTGAAAAAAGGCTGACCGAAACAATTATTACTAAGATGGGTTTAAAAACAGTTCCTAATTTACTGTCTTTCGTAAAAGACACTAATCTACATGATCATAGCCGTATTTTAGCTAGTAAAATCTTGGGCAGAATTGCACTTCCTCAGCTGCAAGCCAATTTAAATGAGATTTTAGAAATAGAAATCAAAAGAGCTTATTTTTATCTGTATTTCGGGCATAACATCCAAAAAGAATATCCGCTCTATGATTTGTCTTTATTAGAAAATGCTCTTTTGACCGGCCTGCAATCGATTGTTTCTTTTATCATTCATCTGTTAGGAGCTGCCGGTTCTTTAGAAGACTGCGATCTTTTAGTTCATTCTTTACACAGTAAAAATGCTAAAGACCAAGCAGATGCCGTTGAGACTCTAGAAAAAAACTGCGACCGTAAAATTTACAAGAGAATACAACCGCTCATAGATGAATGGCCACTCAAAGAAGTTTTTAGTACTTATGAAAAATATTACGGATCTTTTCCAGACCTTTCTTTAAGAGAGCTTTTAAATAAATTAGACAATTCAGCTTCGCTTTTTGATAAGACAATCGCCTCTTATCTAAAAACCAAACTGCGTATGCCTAATTGGAAAGAATCCCTTAGGAAACAAATTAAAACTTCTGATGGAGCACTTCATCAGTATGCTTATGAATTATTAGAATCTACGCAATAAAAGGATATTAAAAATATAAGATGAAAAACAAACAACTGGAATCCAAAAGCAAAAACATGAAAGAACTGAGCTTAATTGAAAAAGCTTTTTTTTTAAAAAAAATCCTGCTCTTTGAAGAGCTGGATTTGGACCTTTTAGTAGCTATTGCCGATAAAATGGGACAAGATATCTTTGATGCAAAAGACAAGGTTTTTGAAATTAACGGCAAAGCTAGCCGCATGTATTTTATCGTTCAAGGAAAAGTACAGCTATTAGATGAAAACAAACTACCTTTTCAAACCTTAACAGCAACTCATTTCTTTGGAGACGAAGCTCTTTTTGCTTCTGCTAAACGTGACTACCAAGCTATTTGTTCTCAAAACACTTTATTTTTAACACTTTCTAAAACGGATCTAATGACCATTATTTCCGAATGCCCATCGATTGCAATAGCACTACTTTCCCACTATGCACAAAAAACGACTTGCAGGCACGTACCATGAAAATTAGAACTCGCTTTTTTTTAATTTTACTACCGACAATGATTGGATCGATTATATTTATTTCCACTATTTTATCTTATAACTGGTATTTAGAAATTGTCAGTAATTTTAAGACTAAATTATTATCATCAACGCTTACCTATAATTCAGTAATTTTACCTCAAAAGATAAATCTACCAACAGATCAAATTGAAAAAACCGATACTAGTAAAATTATCCCGCAAAAAAATCTCCCGGATCTACAAAAAAAACTAAACATCAACCGTTTTTATACACTTAGCAAAGTACCAAAATATGCCAAACTTGAAAAAACGCCTTATCTGCACTACACTTTAATTTCTTTAAAAAATAACAAAGATCCCAAATCTAAAGTCATGACAGTATTTGTACCGATTATTGGTACAAACCGTTTTTTTGCAACAGAAGCTTCTTTAGACATTGTATATCAAAAATACCAAAAAGAACTGCTTATTATTGTCTTGTCATCTTTTATTGCTTTAATTGCTATGGTTGGCAGTTTAGTTTTTGTTGCTAAAAAAATAGTCAAACCAATCCAAAAGCTCAACAATTCAGCTTTATCTATTGCCGCTGGACAATATGGCGAATCCGTCAAAATCAACGGCCCCAAAGAACTCAAAGAGCTATCTAACACTTTCAATACAATGAGTGAATGCTTGTATGAAAATCTCAATCGTTTAAAAGAAAATACTCTTATTAGAGAAAAGACACATGGGGAATATGAAAGCGCTCTATTTTTACAAAACTATATGCTCAACAAAGTCATTGATGAATGTCCGGCTGACAGCATTGCCATCAAAGCAATTTCTTTTTATTCATACGAACCTAAAGGGTTTCTTCTAGACTTCCCTCAGCTAAGCCAAGAACTGGTGCAATTACAAGTAGCAGAAGCCAAAGACTGGGGTTTTGAAGACATGTATCTGCTTTTAACCAGCTACAAACGTTTTAAAAACTCAAACCAAAAAAACCTTAATAAACACTACCCTTCTGCGCAAATTTCTATTGTCAAGCCTTCCAATCTTTTAATTTACAAAACCCGATATCTACCAGCGCCTTTAATCTGGTCCTCTACCCAAAAAAAACTGTTTTCTAAAAACAACCATTTTTTACAGGCTGGGGACTTTATATTTTTAACTAACAGTGGTTTAGTTGAATATCTGCCCTTACAAAATCTCAAGAGTATCATAGAAAAGGTATTTACTATTTTTGCAGAAGAAGGGCTAGAAACAGCCTCAAATATGCTTAAAAAAGAGCTTTCCTTTGCAGTTAAAAGAAAAGACATCAAACAAGATCTGCACCTGCTTTGTCTGCAAGTGCTTTATTAAAATCCAATAAAAAACACATAAAAAAAGCGCTATAATTTATAACTATAGCGCTTTTTTATACCAAGAGAATTATTTCTGTTTTGATTTGATGTAATCAACTACATCTTTAACAGTTTTTAATTTTTCCGCATCTTCTTCAGAGATTTCAAAGCCGAATTTCTCTTCAAAGGTCATAATCAGCTCTGTTAAATCTAAAGAGTCTGCATTCAAATCTTCCACAAAAGATTTTTCCAATGTTACATCAGCAGCATCAACACCCAGCTGCTCAACAATTACATCAATCACTTCTTTTTCAATAGTCATGTTTTTTTCCCCTTATGGTTTAAAAAAAAATTAGTTCATTACCATGCCGCCGTCGACATTGATTACCTGCCCTGTAATGTAATTGCAGCTATCTGACGCTAAAAAAAGCGCTGTACGGGCTATTTCTTCAGCTTCGCCGTAGCGTGCTAACGGTATATTGGCAAGTATGCCTTTTTTTATTTCATCTGGCAAGTTTTCTGTCATTTGAGTTTTAATAAAGCCTGGCGCAATACAGTTGACAGTCACGCCTTTACGAGCCAGCTCCAAAGCTAGGGATTTGCTAAAACCGATCATGCCGGCTTTGGCAGCAGTATAATTGCACTGTCCCTTGTTGCCGACTAAAGCGACAACTGACGTAATATTAACAATCTTGCCTTTTCGTTGTTTCATAAACGGTCTATAAACAGCTTTGCAGGTGTTATAAACTGATTTTAGATTAACATCGATCACGCGGTCCCAGTCTTCTTCAGACATTTTTAAAAGCAAACTATCTTTGGTAATGCCTGCGGCATTGACTAAGACATCGACAGTTTTCATTTCCTGAAAAAGTTCTGAAAAAACTTTTTCCGTATCTTGGACGGAAGAAACGTCTAAAATTTTAAAACTAATGATTTGAGTGCTAGTATTTTTTTGCGCCCTGCTATTTTCAGCATCTTTAATCTCCTGAAGTGCTTTTTTAGCTTTTTCTTCATTAGTACCGATAATAACTATATTAGCTCCCTGTTGATAAAACAGCTTGGCAATAGCTTTGCCGATACCTGAAGTACCCCCTGTAATAATAATATTTTTATTTTTCAGCATGACAATCTATTTAATCTCCTGATAAATCGCATCTAAATCAGACACTTTTTCTAAATTAACAGTTTTTCCCTTAACCCCAATTTTCCTGTTCATGTTGGTTAGAGTCTTGCCGGGTCCGATTTCAATAAAAAGCTCGCTGCCGAACTCGTCCAAAGCTTCTACACATTTTTGCCAGCGTACAGGATTGACAATTTGTAAAATCAGGGCTTTTTTCATTTTTTTGATATCTTTGACAAAACCGCCTATGACGTTCATAACAACATCGATTGAACTTTCTACAAAACTAGTTTTTTCAATTGCAGGGGTTAATTTAATCCGGGCCTCTTCCATTAGCCCTGAATGAAAAGCTCCATGAACTTTTAAAGGGATAATTTTTTTAGCTCCTTGTTCTTTTAAGAGCCTACCTGCTTTTTCTATTCCTTCAAAAGAACCTGAAATAACAGTCTGGCCGGGAGTGTTGAAATTAGCGGGGAAAACATTGTCCCTTCGCATCGGATTTAAAAGTTTCTCCAACGCATCTGCCTCCATGCCCATAACAGCAGCCATAGTGCCTTTATGTTTTTCGCAAGCTTCATGCATCAGAAAAGCTCTTTTTTGGACCAGTAAAAGAGCTTCGGCAAAAGCAAGTTTTTCGGCAGCGGCCAAAGCAGTATATTCACCCAGGCTAAGTCCTCCGGCGGCTTGCGGCTTTAAACCGGGAAATTCTTTTTGCAAAACACGTAAAAGGGCAAAAGACACGACAAAAATAGCTGGCTGGGCATTTTTAGTTAAGGTCAACTTTTGCAAAGAACCTGAAAAGATCAATTCAGACAGCTTAAAATGTAAAAGTTCATCAGCTTCCTGAAAAGTTTCCCTGGCAACAAGATATTTTTGAAAAAAATCCTGTCCCATACCGGAATACTGTGCCCCCTGTCCGGGAAATAAAAAAGCTATTTTTTTCAAATTCTGTGTCATATTTTTCAAAAATGGTTTTTTCTATTTTTTAATAATCAAAGCCGCACCCCAAGTCAGGCCTGCTCCGAAAACGGTAAAGAGCAAGCTATCGTGCTTTTCTACTTCTTGGCTTCTTTCGATTTCATCCAAAGCGATCCCTACTGTACAAGCGGAAGTATTGCCATATTTCCTAATTCCGTCTTTATATACATGTTCCTTTGGCAGGTGTTTAAATCGTTTGGCTATAGCCTCTATGATCCTTAAATTAGCCTGATGCGGAATCAGCCAATCAACCTGGTCTTCTGTCATATTCAAAGCTTTTAAACACTGTTTTGAAGCTGTTTCCATACGTCTGACAGCGTGTTTAAAAGTCACATTGCCGGACATTTTGATATAATGCTCTTTATTTTCGACTGTTTTTAAAGAGGCTGGATTAGCCGAGCCTCCTGCCGGCAGTTTTAAAAGATCGGCCAAAGCGCCGTCTGCTCCTAAAATAACTTTTTGAATCTCGTAATATCCGCCTTTAGCAGAGGATTTTAAATCCACTGGTTTTTGGGAGCTGATCACGGCAGCTGATGCTCCATCTCCAAATAGCACGCAAGTAGAGCGGTCTTCATAATTAATAATTGAAGAGAGCTTTTCAGAAGCGATCAAAAGCACATTTTTAAAATTTTTATTTTCTACCAAGCCTTGAGCGAAAGCCAAACCATATATAAAGCCGGAACAAGCAGCTTGAATATCGATAGCTGCGGCATTTTTGGCCTCCAGTTTTTTTTGCACCAAACAAGCGGTTGAAGGAAAAATGAAATCAGAAGTCAAGGTAGCTACCAAGATCAAATCAATCTCAGAGCTTTTTAAGCCGGCAGCCTGCAGCGCCTTTTCAGCTGCTTTGACAGCCATATCGGAAGTATTTTCCCCTTTAGCAGCCAAGCGTCTTTGCTTAATGCCGGTTCTGGCCACAATCCATTCATCGGATGTATCGACCATCTTTTCCAAATCGGCATTTTTCAGAATTTTCTTGGGTAAATAGGACCCAGTGCCTATAATTTTAGCTTTTGTCATATAAAAATTACTTGAGATAAATTTTACCTGTTTTAAGTTAAAAAATAAAGCAAATTTGCAGTTTTACAATATATATTTTTTTAAATTCAAATAACTGTTATAAAAGTAAATACTATGGCTAAATATCCACTTAAAATACAGATGTTAAGTCAATTTTTAAAAAAGCTGCCGGGTGTTGGCTCGAAGACGGCAGAAAGATTGGCCTTTGAATTAATTGACTGGCAAAAAAGCGATCTGGATTTATTTAGCGACACGCTCTCTTCCTTAAAAGACGAAATCTTAAAATGTCCGACTTGCAACGCCCTGATTGACAAAACCGGTTGTCAGTTTTGTCGAAGAGAAGCTGACAAGCTTTGCATCTTAGGTTCTGCCCGCGATCTTTTTGCTTTGGAAGAAACCTCATCTTATGAAGGGCTGTACTTTGTATTAGACCATTTGCTTTCTCCTTTAAAAAGCTGTCAGATAGAAGATGCAACCGTACAAAAATTAAAGCAGCTAATTTCGAAAAAAAATGTCCAAGAAGTAATTATTGCTTTAGATTCTACTTTAGAAGGCGATGCTACTGCTTTATTTTTAAAAAACAGCTTAAACAATTTTGCCTCTTTAAAAATTTCCAGGCTAGCTTTTGGCCTACCTGTAGGCAGTTCTTTTGAATATGTAGATGACAGTACTTTAACCAGAGCATTCTTAGGCCGCCAGAATTTTTAAATTTTTGAGAAAGATTTTTTGCAGCGGCAAATTTGCAAAAACGGCTACCCTTGCTTTTATTGTTTTCTTTTTTCTATAATTAAAACCTAATACACGCCTCTTTTTAAAGAGATGTTTTTTTAGTTTTAATAAAAAATGATGATATACAGTGAGAGTATGCAATGATAAAAAAATGTAACAAGTTTTTTCTACCTATATTTTTTCTTTTATTTTTCTTTTCTTTTATCTCGGCCCATGCAGAAACAAAAAATGCTGTTTCCAATATTGATTTAATTGTAGATTGCCAGGCCTCGGATTATCAAATAAATGAAAAAAGTGTTTTGTCCCAATTAAAAACACAAATAGGCCATGAATTCTCACAAAAAGACTTTGACAACGACTTAAAAAAACTCTCCGAAAATTTTGAAAAAGTTTCCGCCTCCATGGAAATACTCTCGGACGGGCTGCACATAAAAATTACCCTCCGTCCTTTTCCGACCATCAAGACTTTAACTTTTCAGGGCAACAGTTATTTTAACAACAGCAAATTACAAAAAGAACTTGGTTTAAAAAATCAGGATAAATTTTCTACTGAAAAATTTCAAAAAGGACTGACCAAAATTAAAGAGGCTTATATTAAAGCCGGCTTTTTTGAATCTGAAGTTACCTATTCAATCCAACCTATTGACAATAAAAACCAAGTTGAAATTGAGATTGATATTAAAGAAGGCAAAAGCGGCAAAATTGCCTATCTAGTTTTTCATGGCATATCTAAACAGGAAGAAAATGAAGTTACCGAAAGGTTTTATACCAAGCGTTACAATCTTGTACTTTCCTGGATGACAGGCCAAGGCGTATATAAGCAAGAAGCGATCGACCAAGATCAGATTGCCATTTTAAATTATTTTAACAATTTAGGCTATGCAGATGCCAAAGTCGATGTACAAATAAAAGAACTCCCTAAAAACAAAAAAATCGTTGTTCATTTTTATGTTGACAAAGGCAAAATCTATCATTTTGGCAAAGCCACAATCTCCGGAAATAAAATTTTCTCAGACTCTGAATTAATGTCTCTTTTAACTATTCAAGAGGGCGATATTTATTCTCCTGATAAAATCAGGCAAAGCGCTAAGGCTCTAAAAGATTTTTATGGATCTAAAGGTTATATTGACAGTGAAGCTTTAAGCGATACCAAGCTGCATCCCCAAAAAAACATCTATGACATACATTTTGAAATCGAAGAAAACGAACAGTTTAAAATTGGCCTGATTCAAATCCGCGGCAATACGACAACTCAAACTAAAGTTCTCCTAAGGGAAACCCTGATCACTCCGGGGCAGGTATTTGACAGCCGCCGTTTGGAAGCCAGCCAAAAAAGGCTGGAAAACATGGGCTATTTTAAAAATGTCAATGTATATGCTGTCAAATCCCCTGATCCGACTTTAGACGCTGAAAATTACCGCGATGTTTTTATTGAAGTGGAAGAAGCATCTACCGGTTATGCTAATGTAGCGCTGGGTTTTTCTTCTTTAAACGATGTATTTGGCTCATTTGAACTAACCGAGCGCAATTTTAACTGGCGCGGTTTTTCCCAATTTTTCACTAAACCCTCGGCTTTACGCGGCGCAGGAGAATATGCGCATGCCAATGCCACTATTGGTAAAAAGCAAAGAAGCTATTTATTAACCTGGATGAATCCCTATTTTTGCGACAGCAGCTGGCGATTTGGTTTTGAAATTTCATCTACATGGAGCAAGCTACAAACCAAAAATTACGCAATTAAGACCTATGGCGGTTCTTTATTTACTTCCTATCCGATTACCAATTTCTGGACCTACGGTGCCAAATACCGTATTCGCCATTCTAAAACAGATATTAAAGACGATCAGAAAAACGATGATCTCAAGCAGGATGAAGAAATCGAAAACAATAACGGCTTAATTTCCGCGATCGGCACATCTATTGGCTACGATTCTACGGACAATGCACAAAAATCCCATAAAGGCCTACGTTCCATTTTAGAGGGAGAATATGTAGGTATATGGGGCGATTTTTACTTTTTGAAATTTGGTCTGGCCAATGCTTATTATCTACCCATATTTAGAAAAGGCACTTTTAAAGCCCGCTGCGATTTAAAATTCATCGAGCCTGTTTTTGCGACCAACACTAGCAAAATGCCGCTTTCTGAAAAATTTTTCTTGGGCGGAGATACTACAGTCCGCGGCTATAAACCTTATATTTTAGGACCGAAGCGTCAAAATCATGATAGAGACCCTCTTGGTGGTATTTCATCTTTTTTAATCTCAATAGAATATCTTTATCAATTGATACCGCCGGCTGATATTTTTGTCTTTTTTGACGGCGGTTCGATTACTGACAAACATTTTAGTATACCCAAGATTAATACCAGCTTCGGCTTTGGTGCTAGGCTTAATCTAACGAATAACGTGCCTATTATTCTCGGCTATGGTATACCTATAAATCCAGACCATAAAACTGATGAACGTAGATTTTTCTTCTCTATGGGAGGACAATTCTAAAAAAAAATTAAGGAGCTATCATGTTTAAAAAATTTATTTTTACATTTCTGCTTTTAACAGGTGCTTTTCTTTCAGCTTCTGATGTAGGTGTTGTCAACTTTACCAACTGCATTATGGAGTCCAAATATGGCAAAAACGAGCAAGGTCAATTGGAAAGCATCAAGCAGCAATGGTCATCTGTTATTGAACAAACAAATAAAGAACTCAAAGAGGTTGCCGGCAAACTAGAAGACCAAAATTACATGGAAGGTCTTTCTAAAGATGCAGCAGTCCAATTACAGGGCAAATATAAAACCTTAAATGAAGATATGGCCAAATACCAAAACCAGCTTTATCAAGTTATGAACCAAGCCAACTATATTTTTGTACAAAAAATGATTGGCTATATTAACAAAGCATCTGCAGAAATTGCTGCTCAGAAAAAATTCTCTATGGTAGTTAACAAAGAAATGTGCTTTTACAGCAAAAATGATTTGGACATTACCAAATCTATTATTTCTATTATGGACAAAAACTACGAAAAAGATAAAAAAGTCTCTGAAGCAAAAGAAAAAGAAAACAAAACAGCAGCCCAAAAACCTGCTGCCAAGCCGACAGCTAAAGCTGCCAATACAAAAGCCCCAGCCAAAGCTGTTAAAAAATAACAATGGCTGAATACACTTTAGAAGAGCTGAGCCTTCTTACCAAGGCTCAGCCCTTCGGCAACAAAGCTAAAAAAGTCTCAGGCGTTGCCGCTCTGGACCAAGCTCAAAATCATGAAGTTTCATTTCTAGCAAACAATCGTTATCTAGACCAGGTTAAAACCAGCCAAGCCGGAGTGATTTGCGTATCTCAAGTAGACTCTCTGTTAGCCTGTTCTGCACTTGGCGGGCAGAATTTTTTAATTTCCGAAGACCCGTCCAGCACTTTTCAACAAATTGCCAAATTATTCTTGGATAAAGAACAAAAACCTTTATTTTCCAAAATTCATCCCTCTTCTGTTATAGACCCATCTGCTAACATAGCTGAAACCGCCACTATTGGCCCTTTTGTATTTATTGGTCCCGGCGTAGAAATCGATAAAAACAGCATTATTTATCCCCATTCTTTTATTGGGCCCAACTGTAAAATCGGCTCTAACACAACTATTTATTCTTCTGCCAGTATTCGGGAAAATTGCCGGATCGGATCTTATGTGATCATTCAACCGGGAGCAGTAATAGGCTCCTGCGGCTTTGGGTATCTTCCCCAAAAAGACGGATCTTGGCAAAAATTAGAACAACTGGGCAACGTTATCATAGAAGACTTTGTGGAAATTGGCGCCAACACTACTATCGACCGCGCCCGTTTTAAAAATACCGTTATTAAAAAAGGCGCTAAAATAGACAATTTAGTCCAAATTGCCCACAACGTAGAAATTGGCGAAAACAGCGCCATTGCTTCGCAAAGCGGGATTTCCGGCTCTTCCAAGCTTGGAAAAAACGTGATCCTTGCCGGACAAGTCGGAGTTGCCGGCCATTTAGAGCTGGCGGATCAAGTAATTGTAGCTGCCAAAGCCGGCGTCTCTAAAAACTTAAAGACCGGCAAATACCGGGGCGCTCCGGCTATTGCCATGGCTGAACACAATCGGCAAATGGTTTATTTTAGAAAACTAGAAAAATACGTCAAAAAAATTCAAGAGCTAGAGAGCAAAATTAAATTGTTAGAAGAAACCTTAAAAGCTTAAACATTTTTCGACACTCAATCAGAACTTCCCTTTAGACGAAAAAAACGTACTCACAAACCGAAAAATCTAAACCATCTATTCTATATTATCTAACATAGCTTGAATATATTTACCTAAACCGCCACTTCTTTCTATCCAATTCTTGATCTGTCCTTTCGCAGTCTTTAAATCACCACCGGTAATATCTTGCTCTATTAAATGCTTGTCTAAAGCCTGTAACATTTTATCGCTTGATAAAGTTTCTCTAACAGCTTCTGGAGTTTTAGGTTTAGCATTTAGAATAGCTAGCCCCAGTTTTTCCAAGACAAATCCATGAGCAGCAGCTGCTGCACCTACAATTCTAAAATTGTTCATAATACTAGGAATTGTAAATTTGTTTTCAGCAAGAACTTTTTTAACCCTTAGGTTTATAGCTTTTAAATTTTCTGGACTGCCTTTAATCTTAGGACGATGTGCTTTAGCCGCTGCGGCTGCGGCAACTGGCCTGTCTTTAACGATTGTAGACTTTAGAGAATGGTCTTTAGGTTTTTGGCTTTTCTCTCGTCTTTGTTGTTCCAATTCTTTAGTTGTTCTTTTAACTTTTCCTTTGCCTTTTCCCATCTTTAATTCAGCAATTTCTTTCTTACGTTCGAATTTTCTTTTATCTGAAAATCTTTTTTGAGCAGCTTTATCTGTCTTTTTTTCAATATCTCTAGGTTTTCTTGTACCAAGTTTTTTTTCCAATTCTTCCATATAAGCTAAGTGTTCTGGACCTTTAGGACCGCCAACTCCGCCTGTTCTGTCTGTTCCGCCTTTAGCCATAACATTCTCCCTTATATTAAAATTGTATTTATTTTTTATGTAATTTAAAAAAAAATATCTGTAAAGTTTTTTTAGAAAAAGAAAAAAAATAATTAAAAGAAGTCTAAAAGCAAAAAACTAGATATTATTTAATTGCAAATTTTAATTTGGATGGTCATTGGCGCCAAGGCCGGGAAGACCCGAACCGTAGTTAGGAACAATTAAAGGATTATTAGTTACAGGCTGAGTGATTAGCTCTTCTTCATCAGAGCCATTGGTGCAGCTGCTCAGCGCTGCTATCAAAATAGAACATACTAAAAAAGGAAAAAGTTTAAAATATTGTTTCATAAAAATAACAAAAGCTGAATATATGGCTTGTTTTACCTAACCTCTTACTTTTAAGCTATAAATTATATAGTAATTTCTGGCAAATGCAAAAGGAAACATTGATTAAAATTAAAATTTAGGGTTTATTAGTTGGAAAACAGGGATTTTTCATGGGACTAAGATCTATTTTTTATGATACGGAAACAACAGGGCTTTTTGCCGGCAGAGACCGGATTATTGAAATAGCGGCTTTAGACACTGAAACAGGCAAAACTTTTGAAACTCTGGTTAATCCGGAAATACCGATCTCCCAAGAGTCCATAGACATCTGTCAAATTACCAATGAAATGGTGGCTGAAGCCCCTACTTTTGCCAAAGCAGGTAAAGACTTTTTGGAATTTATAGGCAAAGATTCTGTTTTGATAGCTCATAACAATGATGCTTTTGACCTACCTTTTTTAAAAGCAGAATACCAAAGGGTTGGCATAGATCTGCCTGAACTAACAACTATCGATTCTTTGAAATGGGCCAGAAAATACCGACCGGATTTACCCAAGCATGCATTGCAATATTTACGAGAAATCTATCAAATTACAGAAAATCAGGCACACCGAGCATTAAACGATGTGGTAATTTTAAAGCAGGTTTTTTTAAATATGATTGATGATTTAGATATAGAAACTGTAATCTCGCTTTTAAAAGAAAAACCGAAAGCAAGCCGTATGCCTTTCGGCAAATACAAAGGGCATTTATTAAAAGATCTTCCAAGAAGCTATATTTCCTGGATGGGAGAAAATGGAGTCTTTGATAAAGACGACAACAAAGCATTGAGAGAAGAGCTGGTTAAACTAGAGCTTTTAACTTAAAGCTAAAGGCATTTATGAAAATAGCAATTATCGGCTGCGGATATATTGGTCAGGCTTTAATTTTAAAATGGAAAAACAAGCCTTATTATCTTACAGCTACAGTACAAAAAGCCAAAGATCAAGAACCTCTTTTAAATCAGGTGCAAAGAGTGCACCTGATTAAAGTATTTGATGAAGAAAGCCTGCAGCCTATTGTGCAGCAAAATGATGTGTTGATTTTAACTTTATCAGCAGATTCTCCCCAGCAATACGAAGACACTTTTTTTAAAGCCGCGGAAGCTTTATATAATCTGGCCCATAAAAACAAAACGCCTAAATTTTTAATCTATGCCTCCAGAACATCTATTTATGGAGAGCAAAACGGAATGTGGGTTGATGAAAATGCACCTTTAAATCCCGTTACAGAAGCTGACCGGATTTTAATGAAAACTGAAAAAAAATTATTGTCTTTACGAGATGCTGACTGGGAAGTTTGTATATTAAGATTATCAGAAGTATATGGCCCGCAATATGAAGTTTCTTTAAAGACCAAGCGGCTTTCCAAAGAACTTTTAGAAATCTATCAAAATGTATATACGAACATGATACATTTAGATGATATTACCGGCATTCTAGAATTTGTGCTAAATCATAAACTAACCGGAATATATAATTTGTCAGATAATCAGCACCCTACCTTGAAAGAATTTTTAAAACAAATCTATCAAACTTTAAACATTACTCCGCAAACTAACTGGGAAACTACCAAAGCTACTAGGCCTTATCTCGGCAATTATCGGGTTTCCAATAATAAAATTAAAAGGATGGGCTATCAGCTTATTCATCCTGAAAGATTGATTAATTAAAGCTGCCAGAAATCGTTTCTGAGATTTAAAACTCTGAGTTTTAAGGCGGGCAAATGCTGGGGATTTTTCCGATAATGTTTAACTTCTCTTTCCATGTCCAAAAAATGCTCTAAAACAGTGCCGCCGATATTTTGAGCCAACACTTTCATTTCTTTTAAAAGCTTTTCCAAATGTCTAGGCGTTTTGCTCTCCAGACTATCTTCCAAGAGAGCAAGTAAAAATTCAACTTTTTGAAAGAGCTGCGTTTTCATGCTGATGCCTAAGTTTAGCCCTATAATGATAACTATCCCACATCATCTTAAATTCAGGGCAGGTTTGTAAAAGCTCATCTTTACTGCCTTCGGCTATTTTAATACCCTGTTCCAAATAAATAATCTTATCTGCATGTTCTATCGTAGAAAACCGGTGGGCGATAATAATTTGGGTAGATTCTTTAGACAGCCTTTGCAAGGCTGATTTGATCTTATTTTCCGAAATGGCATCTAAAGAAGAAGTTGCTTCGTCCATAATCAGAATCGGTGCTTTTTTAACCAGAGCCCTAGCAATGGCTAATCTCTGTTGTTGTCCACCTGAAAGGGTTTTACCGGTCTCTTCCAAAAGAGTGTCATATTTGTAAGGCAATTTTTCTATAAACTCATCAGCATAAGCGCGAGAAGCGGCTTCTATGATCCTGGAGCGGGAAAAATCCCTACCAAAAGCAATGTTTTCTGCTACGGTATCATAAAATAAAAAGGGCTTTTGCGACACAAAAGAAATAATCTCTCTAAGAGATTTTTGAGTTAAAGACTTAATATTTTTACCATCGATCAAAATTTCTCCTTTTTGTACATCAAAAAGCCTGGGAAGTAATTGAACGATCGTTGATTTGCCAGCGCCTGTCGGGCCGACCAAAGCCACTGTCTGACCTTTTTTGATAGTAAAGGACACATCATTAAGCACCCAATCGCATTTGTATCTAAAGCTGACATTTTTAAACTCTATGCGATCTTCAAAAGCAGTAATTATCTGGGCATTTTTTTTATCTTTAATCTGGGGAATTAAATGCAAAACTTCAAACATGCGCTCAGCAGCAATAATGCCTCTTTGAATATTGTTATTCTCTTCTGCGAATTTTTTTACAGGTTCATAAAAAAGATGTAAAAAACCAACAAAAACCAGAAGATGAGCTAAAGACATCCTTAAAACATACAATCCTACAATCACTACAAACACCAAACAAAAGGTAGTGATCAAATGCAGAACCGGCCTGGTTAAAAGGCTATAAACAGCGCTTTTACCTTCTAAGTAGGCCATTTTTTCATTTTGCTTTTGATATTTTTTTAAAGAAAATTTTTCCATAGCAAAAATTTTAATCGTATGGATACCCGATAAAAAATCGATCAAAACCGAGGTAAAATGTTCCTGATTTCTTTGCATCTGTCTAGACACTTGTCTAATTTTACGAGTTAGAAAGATTACGGGAAAAATAATTAACGGCAAACCAAAGAAAATAACTAAAGAGAGTTTCCATGAAAGATAAAAGCAGGAAAATAAGCTGGTCAAGATTAAATAAGGGGTTTGCAGGTAATTGGTCAAACAGGAATTCAAAGAAGAAGCAATCTGGCCGGCATCGCCAACAGCCCGAGCGCTTAAAGTGCCGATATTATGTTCTTGATAAAAACTAAGCGGCAGGGATTGGATATGTTCAAAATATTGAAAACGCAAATCTCTGGTAACTTTAATCGAAAGCAGCTGACTGGTATAACGGGAAGTAAACAGAAAACAGGCTTTAAACAAAGCGACAAAAACTAAAACTATAATCAATTTTAAAATATTTTTCTGTAAATTAAGCTTGGAAGACAACGTATAAAGCATCTTATTTAAAATATTATGCTTCTGATGGTGCGCCATATAAGCAGCAGCTTGCCGGCGGGTAATTTTTCCGCGTTTTTTTTTATCTATTTTATTCCAAGTGCTATCCACTTCCTGTTTAGTTACATAATCTCTGGTCGGTTTGCCAAACATGGAAAAAAACTCTACTCCATTATTAGCCATTAATCCTAAAGATATCATCTCTATCTGGCTGGAAATGGACAGGAAAATAAGCATGAAAAGAGTTAAAAAAGCCAGCATTTTATGTTTGGAAGAACGCAAAGCTGCTTGCAAAAGTAATTTCATGTCTAAGCTCTCCTCTTATCTCTCTTACCGAATATAACACTATAACAATTCTCTAAAACTTAAAACAAGCTTGAATTTTTGCCAAAACAGCAAAAACTGATCAAATTTATTTTTTTAAAAAAAAATTAAGAATAAAAAAATTGCAAAAAAAATCTTGAATGTTTAATTTTTATTTAATTTTTTTATTTAATTTTTCTGGCCATGTTTAAATTTTTAAGTTTCTTAAGTTTTGCTATATCTGTTTTTGCACTTGATATTTCAGAATATCAATATTTTATCACAAAAATTGAACCGTCCGATACTCATAAGAGCCTTTTTTTTACCTTGAATGACAGTTCAATCTGGGAGACTGCTTATGAAAATTTGGAAGAGCTTCTTAAATTCGAACCAAATGACTTTTTTATCATAACGATCAATAACAATTGGTTTTACCAAAAAAAATCTTGTTTAAAAAAATGGATTTTTAAAGAAAGTTTAGATTTTAGTTTTAGACTGATTAATCCAACTACACACAAGGCTATTAATGCCAATAATTTATTTTTGCCTTTAATAAATCACCCAGAAGCGCGATTTATTCATGACCTGGATTTACAAAAACAAAGTTTAACAATAAATAACAATTTAGTTTTTATGCTGCATGATAAAGATTTTCCTACCTATAAAAATTGGACAGCAGGCGATTCAATTATAATCGGACAAAACCATAAATTCTTTACCAAATATCGTTTTCTTTTAATTAATTTAAACACAAACAATTATGTTCGAGCAATACCTTTTGGGAGATTTAATGATGACAACAACTGATGATATTTTTTTTCAACCTATCAAACGCCCGCCTCACATTCCCATAAAAAAACGTACGGAATCTATTTTAAATCTAAAAATTATGCAGGTTGTACTACCGACTTTTGCTGTTTTTGCCGCCACTTATATATTTTTATCACATATTCCGAAGCTTGCGATTCCCATATCTTTAACCGCCGCCGGCATAGCGTTTTATATTGGCTATAAAATTATCAAACGTTATTACTCCCTTCCCCTTTCTCCTAAAGAAGATTTTTCTCCGATAAACCTACATCGACAAAGACAAAACTCTAAATCAGCCCTGGGTTTAATAAGAAAAAAACGATAGTTAGCACTTCTTTTTTTTTCAAAAAAAAGTTATATTCTTTTGCTATAAAAAAAAACCAAACAAACAAATAAATATGTCAGGCAGTTTTTTTTCGTTTTATTCAGCTAACGAGCCACCATCTGACAAGCAATGTATTTTTACAACAGACACCCTAGCTTTTTATCCCTGTTCTAAAGAAATTAACCGGCATAAGATTATTGGGATCGTCGTTACGATTGCTTTGGCTACTTTTTTAGCGATTGCTTCTTTTTACAGCGCCACAGTTTCTTTTGCTATTATTAACACCTGCTTTTTAACTATTTTAGCAACTGTAATTTCATATACGTTAATATCTCCTCCCGGTATTCCCCAAGCAGATCATTTCGTACCCAAAAAACGCAGGATTTCCCGTTCTTTAAGCTTGCCTCCAAATGGTTTAGCTGAAAAATTTCATCTGCCTTTTTTAAGGCCTCGAAACGAAGAGTCTAGGTTACCCTCTATTCTAAAAAGAGCTCAAGGTGTATCGTGTATAATAAAACCAAATATTACTCTAAGGAAATGATAAGCTTTCCAAATTACCAATTTAAATTAGAAGAAAAAATCAAATTTAAAAATCTTTTTGATTAAAAAAATCAATAATATTTTCAGCAGCTTTTTGAGCCATTAAAAACCTGCATTCTTTGGTAGCCGTGCCTATATGGGGAACAATTAGACAGTTATCGAAAGACAAAAGAGGATGCTGCTTGGGAATAGGTTCGGGATCGGTAACATCTAAAGCGGCCCCGCGAATTAGGCCCTTTTTTAAAGCTTTCACCAAATCATCCGTTTTAATTACTCCGCCTCGGGCCAAATTTAAAACCAAGGGTTTTTTTTGCATTTTCTGGAATTTTTTTAAATCCAACATACTGGCTGTTTGATCTGTTAAAGGCACATGCAAAGAAAGATAATCAGATATTTTAAAAAGCTCTTCCAAGCTCACTTTTTTACAACCGGGTATAATTTCTATTTTTTTCAAAGATCTGGGTTGATAAAAAACTACTTGCAAACCGAAGGCAAGCACCCGTTTAGCTACAGCTCTTCCGATTCTGCCGAAACCTAAAATCCCAAAAATTTTACCTTTTAGCTCTTCTCCTATAAAAAGATCAGGATCCCAAGAAGTCCACAGATTTTTTTTTACAAAAGCATCCGCTGCATTAATTTTTCTGCAAAAACTCAACAGCAGAGCCACAGTCAAATCTGCTGTACTGTCAGTTACAATATCAGGAGTATTAAAAACAGCGATTTTTCTTTTTTTAGCATAGTCCGCATCTATATTATCCAAACCTATGGCATAGTTTGAAACAACTTTAACCTTGGTATTTTCCAACAATTTTCGATCTATTTTATCAGGAATAGTAACCAGTACTGCGTCATAATTTTTAAATACAGATTCCAGCTGTCTTCTAGGCAAAAGCCCTTTTTTATTTTCTGTGACTTGAAATCTACCATCGTTTTGCAAAAGTTCTTTAGCAACAACAGGCAATTTCCTGGTAATATAAACTTTGAACATTTTTGAAAAATCCTCCGAGCTCAAATTTTGCCATTTTAAAATTATAGATATGCTAATTTTAAAATCTATATTTTAAATTTAACCTATTTATTTTAAATTGGCAAAAACAGAACTTTGATCCTTCCCATATCTAAATTCCTAAGGCTTTTTGTCTCATGAACCAATCTAGGCCCATTGCCAACCGACGCTTACTTATACAAGTTTTGTCCTGACAACTCACCGCAAGGTTAATCCCCTAGTAACGAATTTTTCCATACCGTCTTTACGAGACTTGATTTGACATTCTCCTCATGGCTAAAGCCAGGGGTATTACGCCATCGTTGATAAAAAACTAACTCATGCCAAAAAAATAATAACTATTAGCAACTAATTCTAACCTACTCAACATGGATAAGTTGAACCTTCCCCTGCCTAAAGGCAGGGGATTTCTGACGCAAGCTTACGCTTGCTCTCATAGCTCGTTCCGAGCCCGGCAATAAGAGTGTTCAGAAAATTACCTCATCTATCCACCAATTTAATTCCGGGAGCAAAACTAACCTGCGCCTCGCCTTCTTCTGAATAATCAAGAATTACTTGATAGCGGAAAGTAAATCCCCATACCCAATAGCTATTTTGGATTTTCCAAATACCTAAAATGTTTTGATTATCGCCAAACAAATTTTTCAGCTCTGAACTTTCTAAAATAGCCAGCATCTCTGCTTTGCTTGTAGAAAAATTAGATGCCTGCAAAGGAGCTAATAAAGCTATGGTTCCAAAAGATACAAAAAAGACTACTTGATACAAAATTTTCATAACAAACCTTCTATTTTATTTAGATTTAAAAAATAAAAAAAAGCAATTTAACAATATTTTTTATTTTTAAACGTAAATATTATGCAGAAAATCCCAAATTGATTCAAAAAAAATATTGATAATTTTTTCTGATAAAAGCATTGCATTTCATCTAAAAAACCTCTTATCATTTTAAAAAAAGTTAATTTTTTATGAAAAAAGTACTTTCTGTTTTTGCTTTGGCTATGATGAATGTAGGAGCAATTTGCAATATTGCCAATCTGCCATATACTGCGCAATATGGATTTAGTTCTTTATTTTATTATATTGTAGCTGCTTTGGTCTTTTTTCTACCGGTAGGTTTTATCTCAGCGGAGCTAGCTACCGGCTGGCCCAAGCAAGGTGGTGTGTATATTTGGGTTAGAGAAGCCCTGGGAGACAAGGCCAGCTTCGTTGCTATTTGGCTGCAATGGATAGAAAATGTGATCTGGTATCCTACTATTTTAGCATATATAGCTACGGCCTTAAGCTATATTTTTAATCCCTCACTGGCTTCTAACAATATTTATGTTTTTGCGGTAGTTTTAATTGTCATTTGGGCTGTAACGCTGGTTAACTTTTATGGCATGGATATTTCCAGCTGGATTATTAATCTCTGTGTAGTGATTGGTATTTTCATTCCTGGACTGATCATTATCGGCTTTGGCCTTACCTGGCTTTTCACTGGCAATGCTTCGGAAATTTCCTATACGCTGCCTAATCTGGTACCCAATTTAAAATCTTTTACCAACTATTCTGTTCTGGCCGGGATTATGTTAATTTACGCAGGACTGGAAGTCTCTGCCGTACATGCCAAAGACGTCAAGCACCCGCAAAAAGACTATCCCAAAGCCATTCTATTATCGACAATTATGATTATACTGCTTTTATCAATAGCAGCCCTATCTATAGCTACTATTGTACCTAAAGCCAAAATCCAACTAGCTTCAGGATCAATTGAAACAATCAATTATTTTTTAAAGCATTTTAAACTAAGCCCCATTCTGCCGATCATTGCTTTTTTAATGTTCATTGGAGCTTTAGGCATGGTCTCTACCTGGATTATTGGCCCGTCAAAAGGCCTATTAGCAACAGCCCAGCATGGAGAACTGCCACCTTTTTTACAAAAAACCAATAAAAAAGGCGTGCATATCAATATTTTATTATTGCAGGCCATTGTTGTCTCAGCGCTCGCCTCGATTTATATTTTCATCCCTTCCGTATCTTCTACTTATGAGCTTTTATTTAACCTAACTGCCCAATTATATTTGATCATGTATATTTTAATGTTCATTTCAGCAATAGTCTTAAGATACAAAAAACCTGAAGTAAAGCGTGATTATCGGGTTCCCTATAAAAATATTGGCATGTGGACAGTTGCCTCTTTGGGCATTTTAGGTTCAGCTGTTGCTTTTTTCTTCAGCTTTATTCCAACAGAAGAATATCCCTACCCCACTTTTTATATAATTTTTACTATTTTAGGAACGGTCTTTTTTACTATTATTCCTTTAATAATTCACAAACTAAGAAAACCAGCCTGGCACATCACAAAAAGATTATAAAACTCTATAAATTCTTATTGTTATTAATATTTAAAAAGAAAATTTTATAAAATTAAATAAGAGGCAAAGCCCAGATATAAAATTACAGTAAATATATCTGCCATCATTAATACCAAAGGACCGGAAGCCACTTTAAAATCCAATTTACTTTTGCTCATGGCTAACGGGAAAAGCATACCGAAAGCAGAAGAAAACAGAACAGATACAATAATACTTAAGCCAATGGCCAAGGTTGGTAAAAATCCACCGCCTTTAAAAAACAGCGAAGAAAAAGCTACAGCAATTCCTGCTGTAATTCCTACTAAAAATACAACTTTTAATTCTTTAAAACCCCTGGCAAAAGCTATTTTTAAATTAATTCTCGGTCTTTTTAAATAATGGATGGCAGATGTCATGGACTGAATAGAAATCGCTTCGGAAAGAGCTAAAATCAAAGGAAGGAACATTGCCAGCATCAAGACCTGGGACAAAACAGCTCTATGCAGGTTGGCAATCCAAGCACAGAAAAGCCCACCTATCAAGCTGCAAAAAAGCCATGGAAGCCGCATGAAATAACGTTTAAAAATTGATCCTCTTCTTTCATCTTCTAAAGAATAGCCTATTAATTGAAAAACATCCCATTTTTGTTTACTGCTAGTCAACTCGCAAGGTTCTTCTACATATATATCAATATCAATAATACCTAAAAGTCTACCTTCATTATCAACCACAGGAAAAGCGAGCAAACGAAAATTATAAAAAAGTTCCAGAGCTTCTTTTAAAGTCTGGTCCTCTTCCAAAGTAATCAAATTAGTATCCATGAGATCGGCAATTTCCGTAGTGCGATCTTTCAAAAGCAGTTTGCGGGTGGAAACAACACCCAACAAATGATTCTCATTATCAATGACATAAAAATAAGAAATTTTAGGATCGATATTTTTTTCAATTAACTTAATTAAAGCCTGATCTATAGTATCATTAACATTAATAACCGTATTAATTGGTTTGACCACTTCTTTAATTTTCTTATCCAAATTCTTATAAACCATAACCTTATCTACCACCTAAGAGTATTAAAAAACTTTATCTTTTATCATCTTTGAGGCAAGAAGACCCCTTCCTTTAGAGCTGGGATACAAAGTGCGAGTTAAAAAATACAAGCTTTCATACCATTCAGGTCCACTGACCTGTTACCTTGTACCTCACAACTTAAACCCCTCCCCTTTAGGAAAGGGTGATTGATCCCACTAATAAAGATTTGAAAATAAATAGGCAACCATATTATCCCAAAAAAATAAAATAAGCCATGCAAAAATTTAGCTTAAAAAAATAGGCTTGCTCTTTTATGATCAGTACTTAAAAGATTGGGATATTATGTGTGGAATTTTTGGTTATTTAGGAAAAAAGCACAATCCTCTTAATGCCTGTTTAGAAGGGCTTAAAAGATTAGAATACAGGGGCTATGATTCTTCCGGCATTGCTGGTTTGATCAAAAACCAGCTTTGGTCTTTAAAAGCAGTCGGTAAAATTGCTGCTTTAGAAAAAAAAATCAAGACCAGACCGGTTAATTTAAAAATAGCTATTGGGCATACCCGTTGGGCAACACATGGAATTGCCAACCACAAAAACGCCCACCCCCATCTTGACCAACACCAACAACTTGCCGTTGTACATAACGGGATCATTGAAAATCATACCAAGATCAAACAATTCCTAGAAAAAAACGGTATTAAATTTACTACTGATACTGATACTGAAGTTATAGCCCAGCTGATTTCTTATTATTATCAAAATCAAAAAGATTTATTTGAGGCTGTAAAAAATTCTATTGCTAATTTAATAGGCAGCTTTGCTATTGCTCTGATCCATAAAGATCATCCTGATACAATTATAGCAGCAGCCCATGACTGTCCTTTAGTTATTGGTTTTGACGATAAAAGACAAGAAACATTACTTTCTTCTGATCCGAACGCTTTTTTAGGCCGCAATTTAAATGTTTTTTATTTAAAAACTCAAGAAATAGCACTTTTACACCAAAAAAATTACCAGGTTTTTAATACTGAAAAACAGCCGATAGTTAAAAAAACTGAAAAATTATACGGGCAAAATTTGACCATTGATAAAACAGGTTTTGAGCATTTTATGCTAAAAGAAATTTTTGAGCAGCCTTTTACTTTACAAAAAGCTTTGCTGGGCCATATTGATGAAGATTATGGCACGGCTTTTTTTGAAAAAATTAACTTTTCACGTCAAGAACTGCTTTCCTGCCGCCACATTATTATTATTGGCTGCGGCACTTCCTATCATGCCGGTTTAATAGGGGCTATGATGCTAGAAGACGAAGCGAGAATCCCGACCCATGCAGAAATTGCCTCAGAACTGCGCTATAAAAACCCCATTGTTTCTAATGATACTTTAGTCATTGCCATTTCCCAATCAGGAGAAACCGCAGATACCATTGGCGCAGTTAGGGAAATTAAAGCCAAAGGCGCTAAAATACTAGCAATTTGCAACGTTAAAAATTCTACTCTGGTCAGGGAATCTGACAGCGCGATTTTCCTGCATGCCGGCCCGGAGATCAGCGTTTGTTCTACCAAAGCCTTTACTTCTCAGCTGACGATTTTAAATCTATTTTCCCTATTTATGGCGCGTTTACGCCATGTCAGCAAAGAAGAAGGCAAAAAATTTCTATCTAAAATGCTCAATCTGCCGCAGCAGATCCGCCAAATACTGGATCAAACACAACAGATTCAAAAATTAGCTAGCAAATATAGCAAATACAAAGATTTTTTATATCTAGGCCGCCGCTATATGTATCCGACCTCTTTAGAAGCTGCGCTCAAGCTAAAAGAAATTTCCTACCTTAATGCCAGCGGCTATCCGGCAGGCGAAATGAAACATGGACCGATTGCTTTACTCGATAATAAGCTACCGGTCGTTGCTTTTGCCGCCAATCAGCAGACTTATGTTAAAATACTTTCTAATTTAATGGAAATCAAAGCAAGAAATGCTCCTATTTTAGCTTTTGCCTTTAAAAACAGTCCTGAACTTGCTGAAATTGCAGATGATGTATTTTACCTACCTCGGACTATAGACCCGTTAGCTACTTTTACCTCTTCTGTAGCAGGCCAACTGTTTGCTTATTTTATAGCTAAAGAAAAAGGGCGGGAAATAGATCATCCCCGTAATTTAGCCAAATCAGTCACGGTGGAATAAACAATGCGAAAATGGAAAAAACTGGGATTATTTTTAGGATTATTTTTTTTATTTCTGCCTCAAATTTTATCACTTCCTCTTTTAAATCAGGCTTTTTTTTATCTGATAAAAAAAACCAGTGGTCTGCAAATACAGGCTCAAAATACCCATTTTTCCTATCTGGCCTTTCAAAAATTTAAAAAAATAAAAATTCAAGCTAAAAATTTCCAGTTCAATGCTGAAGAGCTAATTTTGAAAAAAAGTTTTTTTTCGCTTTTTTCTTTAAAAAAAGAAAACTTTTTCTCATCTCAGCCAACGTTAAGAATAACCAATGGAAAATTGCGTCTTTTTAAAACTAGCTTAAATCAAATCAATGGTTTTATAAACTGTTCAGCACATGGTTTAAAATTTGATTTAACTGCTCAAAATCAAATTGCGGGGAAAATTTTTTTTCAGGGTTTTGCTCAAAAAAAAGCCAAAACAGCTAAAGGGAATTTTAAGCTTTATAAACTGCCATCTAAAATACTGGATGATTTTTTTCAAACAGACAATTTAATTACATCTTTAATAGGTAAAAACTTCGATGCCTGCATCTCTTTTCATGTAAAAAACTCACAAGGCCCCTTAAATATTGATTTAGTTTCCGATTATTATCAGGGAAAATTGCCTTTAATCTATTCCCCTAATCAAATCACCCTGCAAGAAAACATCTGTCTAAATTTAAGCCTCAGCTCTAGAAGATTAGGCTCTGAATTTCAACTTTTCTCGATGCCCTATTTTAAGACTCTGATTCCCATTACTCTCAATATAGATAAAGAGGGATTTGTTATACCGCTGCCTTTTGATCTTGAAAAACTAAGGTTAAAAGGAGTTTTAAATTTAGGTAAAATTAAAATCAGCAATACTAAAAATTTAGCTTTATTTATCAAACTGTTAAAAGAGCCTAAATTAGCCAACAGCAAAAAAATAGCCTTAAAATTTTCTCCTGCTAATATAAACGTTCAAAAAGGATTTTTGAACGTTTCATCTTTAAACATTTTTTTAGGTCCTTTACCGATTTCTGCAGCAGGCAATCTTAATCTTAGCAGCAATAAAATAGACATGTATTTGGGACTGCCGGCAGAACTTTTAAAAAAGAGGTTTAAAATTTATACGCTGCCAGCAAATTATATGCTTAGCCTTCCTCTTTCCGGATCATTAAAAAAAATCAAATTAAATAAAAAAGAAACTGTCGGTAAAATAGCCAGATTAATCTCTTTACAACAAAAAACTCTGCTAAAGCCGCTTTTGAAAAACTCAAAACTCAAAACTAGATAGTCGACCGACAAATCTTTTAAAGAATACAATTCCAACTAGGATTCGATTGTCTTCTAAAGGCGGTTGAAGTTTTCAACATCATCGACAATCAGACAAGTCTGCCGCTTTGCAGCTTCTTGTAAAAGATGCAGTTCTTCAGGCTCGACTAAATAAAAAGGCGAAACAATAAAATTGTTTCGCCTTAAACCATATCTTATTTTTATATCTATAAAAACGGATAGATTTTAACCCTAGATTAAATTAATAATCCCTGCGGTTAAAAGAAGAGCGCTGATAATTATCTCTCGACTCTCTTTTACGTGGAGGCCTAGCTTCGTTCACTACCAAAGCACGTCCATCTACTTCTTTGCCATTTAGTTCTGCTATGGCTTTTTTAGCATCTTCATCAGACATTTCAACAAAGCCAAAACCTTTAGAACGACCAGAAAACCGGTCAGTGATAACTTTAGCTGAAGTTACTTGGCCAATAGCGGCAAAAATTTCTTGCAATTCATTATCTCCATATGAATAAGGGAGATTACTAACGTACAGTTTCATAAAAAAAATCCATGTTTTGCAATCGTGGCGAGCACATCTCAAAGTAGAGAACAAAAGTTACTAACAAAAGAGAATCTACTAAACACGACAATTTAAATACATTATAACAAAATTTAAGGCTTAATTTTTTTACAACCTCAAATTTACCTTTAATTATATTGTTATTTCATAGATAAACGCAAAGATTTTTTTTTCAAAAAAAATATATTTAAAACTTATTTTTTACTTTTAAGATTTTATTTATTTAAAAAATATTTTAAAATATCTTCCAATCCAAATAAACGTTTAAATTTTAAATACTTATACTCAGGCTAATAAGAGATAATACAAAAATACTAATAATAAATTTTAACTTAGTTCATTTATTAAAAAGTAAAATTAATATATCTACCACCAGCTAAAGCTAGAGGTATTACGTCGTCGTTGATAATTAAGCTATATCAATATCTTTGCACAAATACACATCTTGAATAGCATTTAAGATTTTAACACCTTCTTTAAGCGGTTTTTGGAAAGCTTTTCTACCAGAGATTAGACCCATTCCTCCGGCCCGCTTATTAATTACTGCCGTACGTACAGCCTGGACCAAATCATTTTCGCCAGAAGCACCGCCTGAATTAATCAAACCGATTCTGCCCATGTAATTATTAATTACCTGATATCTGGTCAAATCAATTGGATGATCAGAACAAAGCTGGGTATACATTTCTTCTTTATATTTAGCGAATTGCAAAGCTTTAAATCCGCCATTATTCTCAGGCAGCTTCTGTTTAATAATATCTGCTTGAATCGTCGCTCCCAAATGATTGCCCTGTCCGGTTAAATCAGCAGCTAAATGATAATCTTTTTCTTTGGTTTTAAACTCTTTGTTTCTTAAATAGCACCATAAGATAGTCCCCATTCCCAAATCGTGGGCGAGTTCAAAAGCTTTAGCTATTTCTACTATTTGCCGATTGCTTTCTTCCGAGCCAAAATAAATAGTAGCGCCGATGGCCCTGCAGCCCATTTCATAGGCTTGTCGAACAGACGCAAACAAGATTTGATCATGCTTGTTTGGATAAGTCAAAAGTTCATTATGATTAATTTTTAAGACAAAAGGAATTTTATGGGCATATTTTCTGGCTACAATGCTTAACACGCCAGAAGTAGAAGCCACGGCATTACATCCGCCTTCAATTGCCAATTTCACAATATTTTCAGGATCGAAATAATCCGGATTTGGAGCAAAAGAAGCTCCTGCCGTATGTTCTATGCCCTGATCGACTGGTAAAATAGACAAATAACCGCTGCCAGCCAATCTCCCATGATCAAAAATTTGTTGTAGGTTGTTCAGTACTCTTGCATTACGATCCGAAGCTGCAAAAATACGATCTATCCAATCTTTTCCCGGCAAATGCAATTTATCTTTAGAAACCTTGCAAGTATACTCTAACAAAGAACTTGCCTCTTTATCCAAGAGTTTTTCAATATCGGCTTTTTTCATAAAAATCCTCCCTTAAAATTTCTTGTAACAGATTTTGTTTTATAGAGCAAAGGATTCTCTTTGATTCTTAATTTCCTCAAAAATTTATCAATAGCGCACCGTAAAACCCAGTCCTTTAGGACTGGGATATAAGGTGCA
>CAYXMS010000012.1:1207-36170 GCA_964466185.1 uncultured bacterium | reverse complement strand
TACAAGGAAATATTACAGGATTTACAGAAATAGAGACTTTAACCGGCGGAGCCGGGGATGATACATTTACTATTAATGCTGGAATCACTCCGGTTATGACCATCAATGGAGGAGGAGAAGCTTCTGCAGACGCTTTAATCAAGACCGATGGCACGAATGCATGGGCTACTACTGCCAATTACGAAGGCACATTAACAACCGGAGGTAATGTAGTTACTTTTACAGGTATGGAGACTTTAACCGGCGGCAGCGGTAATGATGAGTTTATAGTTTCCAATACCATGGGGATAATCGATTTGGGAGGGGGAACAAACACTTATGGTCAGACAGCAGGAACGGTCACAACTTTAAATGGCAACACAGGCACGAATACTTTTACTCTGTCAGGCACAACTGAAATTACTACTTTAAACTGTAATAGTGCAAGCAACGAGGTGAACTTTAATGAAAATACTATTGAAGTGACCACAATAGAAGGCGGGACAGGCGATAATGATTTTGATTTTAATGCAACCGGATTAAATATCGGTACAATTAATGGGGGTACGAACAGTAACAGGTTTGATTTTGCAGATGGAGCTACAGTAACCGGTACGATTAACTTAAACGCAGCTGATAATAACAACATTTTAAATTATGCAGATTACGAATCGGCAATTGCTGTAAATCTGCAAATGCCGTCAGCTACTGGTATCGGCACCTTAACAGGAGCTGCTCATATAACCAATATAATAGGAGCCGGAGAGGGCGGCCCTGCCTATGGAACTATCACTGGTATGAATACTGGCCACACTTTTTCTATAACAGATGATAACAGCGGCAATATAGTAACAGGTATTATATCCAGTTTTTCCAATATCAGCAATTTGGTAGGAGGCAGCGGTACTGACAGTTTTGTGTTTAGCAACGGCAAAACTTTATCTGGAACCATAGATGGTGGAGGTGGCAGCAACACCTTAGATTGGAGTGCTTATACAACTACTGTTTCTGTGAACATGGAAACATCGGCAGCTACCGGTATTAATGGGGATGCAGCTTCTGGTTTTTCCAATATTGGTACTTTTATTGCCGGTTCGGCAACAGATGATACGGTAACTGGTACCGATAGTGGGGAGACTTGGACGTTTTCAGGGCCTGATTTTAATACCTTTACTATTACCAGCGGAGGCAATACTTATAACTATCAGAACTTTGAAAATGTAGTCGGCGGATCTGGCAATGATACATTTACTTTTATTAAAACAGGAGGATCTGCAGCCAATGTGGGCATTTCTGGGACTTTAGATGGCGGAGGGGGTGTTAATAATACTTTAGATTACTCTGGGTATGAGGATCCGATGTTTGTTGATTTTGGCAATCATGCAGTAACCGGTGTTTATGGAGATCAGGCTAATGGTTTTTCCAACATTCAAAATTTCATTGGTCCGGCAGCTTCTACTTTTTATGGGCCCAATCTGGTCTGCACTTATTACATTACAGGAGAAGGAGATGGTTATGTCATAGTTCCTGGCGTCCCATTGCCGATTACTTTTACAGACGTAGCAAATATTATAGCAGGTTCTGAAGCAGACACATTTATTTTTCAGGATGCAGGTTCTATGATCGGTTATATTGCTGGTGGTTTTGGAGCCAATATTTTTAATTTTTCAGCTAAAACAACTGGGACTAATATTACTTTTACAGGAGAGGATGCGGGTAATATTACCGGTATTTTAGGGTCTGGTTTTATTAAAATAGGCAATTTTATCGGTAGTAGTACGGAAGGAGATATTTTTACTTTTAATCCGGGAGGATCGATCACAGGCACTTTAGCCGGTGGTGGTGGCACTTCTAACAGAATTGTAGATAACAGCATAGTCGGCAGATACTGGACTATTGATGGCAGCGGCAGCGGCAGTTTTACTTTAATAGAGGGAGGCTATTCGGGAATCAATGATATTGTATTAGGCGGAGGCAATGATACGGTCAAAGTCAACCCTAACGGATATATGGATTATATTGATGGAGAAGCTGGATATAATGTATTAGATCTTTATGCCTTGAGCTGGCCGATTACTTATTCTTATGATGAGTTTTCAAGATATGGCTGGGTGCAGGGAGTTATTGGATTTTTCAGAAATATAGACTGGTTTATCTTTCCTTTTCTTCCTAATATAAAAAATATTAGCAATAGGGTAACCATACAAACCATGCAGGACCAAATTTTTTATGGTAAAGAATATACGGAAGAGTTGGAGAAATTGGTAGCCGATGTGATTTTACCGCAGGATTATTTATTGGAAATGTTAATGATTAGAGATTCTAGAACCCATTATTGGTGGAAAAAAGATGGGGGTTTCTTTTTAACCGATACAACTCCTTTTAAAGGGGCAGAAAAAATTACTGACAGGACTTATTTGGGAAAAGGCTATGGAAAAAGACTGCAGGAGCAAATGAAAACAGTTCTGCCATTTGAATATCTGCAAAAGAATTTGCATATTAAAGACGAAAAAACTGCTATGGATGCAAAAGAGCGGTTGATAAATAAAACTGAGAATAAAAAAGCTTCCAAGCTGGAAAATCTGCGCTGGTGGCAAAAAGAAGAAAAAGAAAAGAAAAAGAAGAAAAAATTAAAACAAAAAGCCAAAAAACCAGCTGTTTTCGAGAAACATATTTCTTTGCAAAAAGAAAACTGCGGCCAAAAAACTTATAAGCTGAAAAAGATTAAAAATAAATATAAGCACTCCCAGAAGCAAAAAAAAGCTATGTAAAATTAATCTTTAAAAAAAATAGCAGTCAAGGTTTGTACTTAAGAGGCAATATTGAGTATGATTTAAAACTGTTAACTGCTTGTGACTAAAGTCGGAAGTTTATTCTTTCTAGTTTTGTACAATACGGTTTCACAAAAAATAGAGGACAATAGGTCAATTGATTGTGGTCTTTGTTTAAGGCATATAACTTTTAAGCCGTGTTTATTAAAAAATAGGCTAATGTCAATCACCCCTCCCTAAAGGGAGAGGCTTGAGCCGTGAGGCACAAGGGAAACTGGTTGATTAGAGGGCTTAAAGGAAACTTTAAGCAGCAGTTAGTTGGAAGAGATACATACACACCTACGGATGCTCCACAAGTCCGTAGCAAAAGCCAGTGGCTTAACTGTGATCTGTCATTAAACAAAGAGGAAACTCTCAGTGTGGCAGATTTAAAAACTCCTTCTAACAATCTCGATGTGGATTACTCTAGCGGGCGGAGGCCTTAACGGCATTAAAGCCCGCATTTTTTAACTCGCACCTTGTATCCCAGCCCTAAAGGACTGGGTTTTACGGTGCGTAAATGATAAACATTGGAATGAGTTAGGATTTAAAGGAATTTTGGTTTTTTTTCTGATTGGTATCAGGGGTTTCTATAAAAAGAGGATTTATGAGAATTTTACATTTAGAATCTTCTCCTGGCTGGGGGGGGCAGGAAATGCGAATCGTAAAAGAAGCTGTTGGTTTAAAAAACCGGGGCCATAGAATTTTTTTAGGAGTCATTGAAAATGGTCTTTTAATTGAAAAAGCTAAACAGGCGGGACTGGTTGTTTTTTCTTTGAAACTCAGAAAAAAACAGAGCCTGACAGCTTTGCTGCAAATTATGCAGCTGATTAAAAAATACAAAATCGATCTGGTAGTTACACATTCTTCCATTGACAGCTGGCTTGGCGGCCTGGCGGCGCGTTTTTTAAAGAAAAAAATAGTGCGGCTGAGGCATTTGTCAACGCCGATTAGAGGAGGTCTGAATGGTTTTTTATTATATAAAAAATTGTGTGATTTTGTAGTTACAACCTCAGATATTGCCAGGCAAGAGGTAATAAAAAAAGCAGCTCAAGACCCTGCAAAATGTTTGGAAGTCGCCACGGGCATCAACCCTGATTTTGCTTTGCTGCAGGAAGAGAAAGTTTTAAGTTTTAGAAAAAGCCTATCTATTAAAAAGACAGATTTTTTAGTGGGAACTGCCTGTTTTATGCGTTCTTGGAAAGGAATTGATGATTTTTTAAAAACAGCTTGGCTTTTACAGGAAAAAGAAAATGTTAAGTTTGTGATTATTGGCGGCGGACATATGCAGAGTTATGTAGATAAAGCTAAAAAAATGCATTTGAAAAATCTTTTTTTTACAGGCCATTTGCCGGATCCGAGCTTTGCGCTTGCTGCTTTAGATGTTTTTGCACTTTTGTCTACCGCTCATGAAGGGGTCTCTCAGTCTCTTTTACAGGCGGCTTTTTTAAAAAAGCCCTTGATCGGCACCCCTGCCGGAGGCATTCCTGAAATTTGTCAGGATAGGATTACCGGGCTCCAAGTGCCTTTGTTTTGTGCTGAAAAAGTAAAAGACGCTATTTTAATATTACAAAAAAATAGGAATATGGCGAAAGAAATGGGAGAAAAAGCCTTTTTTTTAGTAAAAAATTATTTTACCGAAAAACAGATGCTGGACCAGATGGAAACAGTGTATCAAAAAGTGCTGCTGTAGTTTTTTCTTTTTCAAAAAACAGATTTTTTTTATCCTAGTTTTCTTTTAGAAGGTGTAAAAATGGCCTCTCCTGATTTTTTGTCTAAATTGACGCTTGTTTTATTAAAGAAAAAAAACCACATTTTAATCGGTATGGTTGGGTTTTTTGTTATCGGCTATTTATTTTTTGAAGGAATGCCTTTTCAAAAAAAACAGAAAAAGCCTGCTTTAGAAAGCCTTTTAACTTCCAACGACCAGAAACTTTTCCAAACAGGACTTCAAAAGATAAAAAAAGAACCTGACAAATTAGCTTTATTTAGCGGCTTGGCTGCTCAGCGTTTAATGCAGGAAGAAAAACCTCAAGAGGCGGCTTTTTTTATAAAAAATACACTCGGTCTTTTATCCGAACAGTTTGCTGAATTTGCTAAAGTTTCGAATGAGATTGCCAATTACAAACTGAAAAAGGCATTAGTAGATGGGTATAGGCTGAAAACAAAATTTTCAGCAGAAGACAAAAAATCTGTTCTTTATCCTTTAACGCTTTTAAGAATTTCTCTTTTGGAAAAACAATTAAACCAGCCGCTTAAAGAACAACAGATTCTGCAGGAGCTGGAAGCTTTTTTAAAAGAAGAAAAATATAAAGATCTTGGTTCTATAGCGTTGGGAAGCGCTCAAAAGCCGACTTTAATGGATTATGTCAGTTATCGTAAAAAGCAGATCAAAACTGAAAATTAATTGTTTGATAGCGTAATTAAAACTAGTTACCTCTACTGATTTTTTAGAGCAAAGTTGGCATTTGGCTTGTTCTCGCTGAAGAAGATAGGCTTTTAAATTTTTATAGCCCGGATCGATTCTTAGAGAATTGGTTGAACTTGATTTTCACAATTAAAAATTAGTCTAATTGTAAATAGTTTGTAGCTAGCAATCTGAGCTTTTTTTTTAATATTTTTTTAGCTTTAGCTTTAGAGTAAGGCATCAGCGGTTTTCTATTCTTAGAGATTATATATATATGTCTTTAAGGCCCTCTGTATGCTAGAGTAATCCACTTCGGGGTTGTTAGAAGGAGTTTTTAAAAAACCGGTTGGCTTTAAACCTGGTACTACTTCAGAGTTTTCTTTCTGTTTAATGACAGGTTACAGTTAAGCCACCGGTTTTTGCCACGGACTTGTGGAATATCCGTAGGTGTGTATGTATCTTTTCCCACTAACTACTACATAAAGTTTCCTTTGCGCCCTCTAATCAACTGTTTTTTTTTGTGCCTTACGGCTCAAAACCTCTCCCTTTAAGGAGGGGTGCTTGACTTAAAGGTGTTCGTCTTCTTTATCTGACGGCCCTTTTTCATAAGAAGTAGTTTTAGCTATTTGGGTATGTTTTGTATAGCGGTGAAAACCAAGCCCTGCTAAAAAACCAATCTCTGCAAATAAAACAAAAGGTAGAAATAAAGCCAAAATTAATCTAGCTATGCCAATGGTAATTTGAAGAGATTTTTCCTGTTTGGAAATCAACTCAAAAAATTTTTTCTGAAAACGGACGACGACTTCTGGAAAAGCAATGCTTAAAATTGCTCCAATACCAGCTAAAGAAAGAGACCAACCCGGGCCTGTAAAAAAATTAAAAATACTGGAAATGGAAGCGATAATAATGGCTAAAATCAAAAACACTTCAGTAGTATACTTGCGGGCAAAAGTTTCTAGTTCTTCGACAGAAACGCCTTCTTTAATTTTTGAAGAAAGGGGTTTTTTTTCATACATGTGATTACTCCTAAAAATAAAATGTTCTAAGTTTAATTAAAGTCTTTTTTTTAATTATTTTCAATTATTGTTTTTTTATAGCTCTATCTTTAAAATTATTTCCAAAATTTTTAAAACATTTTATGTTGCAAGATCTTTATTTTGTTTTTAGCAAACGCGTTTTGGGAATAATTTTGTTTGTTTGCATTTTAAGTGGTTTTTTTTGGTATTTGCTTTTGCAAAAACAGCTGCCTGCTATTACACAACAAATGCCGAAAGCAGTAGAGGAACAAACTGTTTTGCCGGATTTTTTCCGGGGCAGTTTGTTTTTAGAGCCGATGAAAATCCCTTTTTCCTTAAAAGAGCTGACAGATCAAATGCAAATTGGCTGGGCAGAGCCTAGACCAGGCAGCAAACAACAAAAATATTTGCAGGTAGTTTTAAATGACGAAGAAAAAATTTTTTCTTTAGAAGATAAAATTTTTCTAACTTACGATCAAAAATTTAAACTTTGCGAACATAGTCTTTTATTTTTAATTCCCCAAGCAGAAACAGAAACAGAAAAAATGGCTTTTCAAGTTGTGGTTCAGCAGGATGGAAAAAATTTAAATATTCAAAAGCTTCAGCTGCCGATTTCTGTAATTGAAGATAAAAAACCAGCCGGTTTGGGCCTGGGCAGAGCTGTTTTTCTGCCGCCTGATCAGTTTGCCGTCTGTTTTGCTGAAGATCAAAATTTGAAAAATCATCGGTTGGTTTTAGAAGATGGTAAAATTTTATATTTGCAAGAAGGGGATTTTTATCTTTTTCAAGACGGCAGCTGGCAAAAAACTGATAATTTGGAAAAAAATTGCGATTTGGCACTTTTAAAAATTTCTAGCTGCAGTAGTAAAGAGCTTGGTTTGGAACTGTGGGAAAAAGAGAGTAGGAAATTTTTAACTTATAAACCGCAAAGAACAGCTTCCAAACCGCAGATTAAAGAAGATTTTTTGCAGGATTTAAGACTTAGAACACAGCATCAAACAGCTTTAAAAATCGATAGGCAAAGGCTGATTTTGAAAAAAGGCGACTTGGTAGTTAGAAAAGATAAATGGCAGCTTTTAAAAAAGCCGCAAATTAATGCCAAGCTTTTGTCTTTTATACATGGAAACGAATTTTTTGTTGTAGAAGAGATCACAAAGAAAATATTCAAAGCCCGTTTTTTTAATCAGGACAGAACTTTTTTTCAGCGATTAGAGAAACAGTTAAGTAAAACCAATAGAGCAAGAAAAAAAAGATGAAAAATATTGTTATAGTTTTAACCGCTTTTTTATTAACGTCTCTTTTTGCTGAAGAGCAAAATATTTCTTTGGAAGAAAAAGCCAGACAAGTGAATAGGGAACTGGCTTATATAAAAGAAGAGCTGAAGGAAAAATATGAAAGGGCGCCTTTTTTATATAAGAAAAATGCGGATCGGGAAACTTTTATAAAATTAATTGGGGAAATCAGACAGCTAAGAGATAAAAAACAGGATGTAGAGAGCTATTTCCGGCGTCTGTTAGCTGATAAGAACCAGGAAGACGAGGCTTATGCTTTTTGGGATCAGGGAGATACTACTTTAGGCCAGCTGATTATGGAATATGGTTCTAACGACTATTTATATATTATTCCTTTGGAAATAGCGAATGTTAAATTAAATATGTCTTCGGCTTTAGCGATTCCTCACGATAATTTCGAAGAAATTATCGAGCTGCTTTTAGTGCAGAATGGAGTGGGTGTAAAAAAATTAAATCCCTATCTGAGACAGCTATTTTTGCTTAAACAAAATCCGGGGTATATAGAATATATAGCAGAGAATCTGGAAAAATTGGAGTTTGTGCCTGAGACGGCTTTAGTTTTTTATTTGCTTTCTCCTGCTGTTGATGAGCTGCGTTCTGTTTTAGCGTTTTTGGAAAAATTTTCCGATCCCAAAGAAACTTGTGTTCAGATTGTAGGCAGCAAAATAGCTATCTCTTCTATGAAGAAAAATGTGCAGAAACTCTTGCAGCTGTATGAAGCAGCCTATGGTAAAAGCCAGGGTAAAAATTATCGTGTTTATAATTTGACTAAACTAAAAGTCGAAGACAGCGAAAAAATTGTTAAAGCCCTGTTTACTGAAAATACCGTTAATCGGGGACGTCCTCCTTTTTTGTCTTTAAGACAAGAAGAAATTGGTATTATTGCGCTTAAAGACAAATCCGCTTTGGTTTTATTAGGAGAGGAAGCCAAACTTGAAAAGGCTTTTCAGCTGCTAACTCGTTTGGAAGCACAGCTTTTGGAAGGAGAGGAAAACGTATTTTATTGGTATACTTGCAAACATTCCGATCCTAAAGAAATGGCGGATTTGTTGAGTCAGCTGTTTGCTAACAGAACCGAGGCTTTAGCTAAAATTTCTTCTTTAACGGAAAATAAACAAAGAGAACATTATCCTGTCCATCCGGATTTTAATTCTTCTGATACGATGAAAAAAGAAGTTTTTGAAAGCCTTAGCAGCATCGTAGTAGATCCGAAAACGTCTTCTCTTTTAATGATTATAAAAAAAGAAGAAGTCAAAACTTTAGAGGCTATTTTGAAAAAAATAGATGTGCCGAAACGGATGGTGCAAATAGATGTTCTGTTAGTCGAGCGCACTTTGCGCGATAGCAAACAAACAGGCATTAATATTTTGAAAATAGGATCTCGGCAAAATCCTGTTAAAACAGCTATTGAATTTGATGCTACCGATCAGGCAGCAAGAAGAGGGATTTTAGATTTTATTTATTCCCATAGCAAAGGCTTTTTACCGGAATTTGATCTGGCTTTTAGCTTTTTACTGGCGCAAGAAGATGTCAAGATCAATGCCAATCCTTCTATTTTGGCTGTTAATCAGACGCCGGCTAAAATTTCTTTGGTAGAAGAATCTTCAATTAATACAGGGGCGATTAAAATCGAAGGCTCGAAAAATGTGGAAAAATCTTATGCCCGTGTACAGTGTGGAACAACTATTGTGATTACACCGACTATTCATTTGCCGGAACAAGAAGAGGAAAAAGGCTATATTACTATGAAGACTGCGTTTGATTTCGATTCCCATAAACAAAATGTGCAAGATGATAAACCTCCTTTTACCCGCCGCCATATTGAAAATGAAGTATGCGTTGCCGATGGGGAGACTATTGTTTTAGGGGGATTAAGAAGAAAGTCTGAAGAAGATAGCCGTGAAAAGATACCTTTTCTAGGAGACCTGCCGGGGTTTGGCAAATTATTCGGCTCTGCTAAAATGGTTGATAATTCGACTGAGATGTTTGTTTTTATTACTCCTAGAATTATTAAAGACCCAAGAGACGCCGCTGCCCAGGAAAGAGAAAAAATACTTTCTAAACGGCCTGGGGATATTCCTGAATTTTTAGCTAAATTGGAAGAAGCCAAGAAAAAAGAAAAAAAACGGCTTTTTGAAGATAGCCTGAAGGTGTTTTTTGAAAAATTTTAAAAATGATCTTTTAAATTATCCTTTGGTTAAAGAGGGGAAAAAACTTTTGCCCTATTTGTTTGCCAAACAAAAAACTGTTTTGCCTTTAGAGGAAAAGGAAAATCAGGTGCTTGTTGCTATGTTGTCTCCCATTAATTTGGAATTAATCGGAGAATTAGAGCTGTTTTTAGAAAAAAAAGTGCTTAGCTTTTCTACCAGCAAAGAAAAAATCGAAAAAGCTTTAGAAATTTGTTATCAGCAAAAAGAGAAAACAGCAGATATTTTTTCCAGTTATCAGTCTAAGGCTAAACAGCAAATTGAAGAAGAGGGATATGACCTGTTAGATTCATCTTCTAAAAATCCAACCGTATTAATGCTGAATGCGATTATTTTGGAAGCTGTGCAGCAAAGAGCCTCGGACATTCATTTTGAACCTCTTAAAGAAGGGCTCAGCGTTCGTTATAGAATTGACGGCGTTTTGCAAAAAAGATCCGCTCCTCCTTTAGAATATGCTTTGCAAATGATTACCCGATTAAAGGTGATGGCCAGATTGGATATTGCTGAAAGACGCTTGCCTCAAGACGGCAGAATTAAATTAAGACTTGCCGGTAGGGAAATTGATTTCCGCCTTTCTTCTATTCCCGTAGTTTACGGAGAAAGAATTGTTTTGCGTATTTTGGACAAGTCTAATCTGGTCTTGGGTCTGGAAAATCTTAATTTCGGAAAGCTGCTGACTAATTTTCAAAAACTCTTGCAAACACCGGAAGGGATTGTTTTGGTGACCGGTCCTACCGGTTCAGGAAAAACCACTACCTTATACAGCGCTATTGTGGAACTAAATTCGGCCCAGCTCAATATTATGACAATCGAAGATCCTGTTGAATATAAGCTGGAAAATATCGCTCAAATGCATGTCAATCCCAAAATTAATTTAACCTTCGCCTCCGGTTTAAGACATATTTTAAGACAGGATCCTGATGTTATTTTAATTGGAGAAATCAGAGATAAAGAAACGGCAGAAATAGCAATTCAGGCAGCTTTAACCGGCCATTTGGTATTTTCTACCTTGCATACCAATGACGCTCCATCCGCTTTAACCAGATTATTGGATATGGGTATTGAACCTTATTTGCTTTCATCTTCGATTATTGGAGTTTTGGCTCAAAGACTGGTACGTAAAATTTGCCCTTTTTGTAAAAAAGCTTACTCTCCTAATCAGGAAGAGGTGGCTTCTTTGAGTTTAACCGGCGTCAAAAAACTATATCAAGGCCAGGGTTGCGACAAGTGTTTTCAGACAGGCTATCAGGGAAGACAGGCTATTTTCGAGCTCATGACTATTAGTGCAAGAATCAAACAACAGATCATGCAGAGCATAGAGACGGAGGCCATAAAAAATATTGCTTTAAAAGAAAAGATGATAGATTTGTTTTCCAGTGCTAAAGATCTGGTCGGACAGGGGGTAACTACGACTAAAGAAGTTTTCAGAGTGATTAAAGAATTGGAGTAGAACATGGCTTTTTTTAACTACAGTGCTTTTGACAGCAGGGGTTTGAAAAAGAAAGGAATTATAGAAGCTTTAACTCTGGAAGAGGCGCAAAGACAGATTGTTGAGCAAGACCTTTTTTTAACCGAAATCAAACAAACTGTTAAAAAAAGAAATATCCCGACAAAAAAAGAATTGGCCGTTTTTACTGAAGAGCTGTTTAAGCTTTTGCAGGCTTCTTTGCCTTTGTATGAAGCACTGATTTTTTTAAAAGAAAAATATCGCTTAACTGCGAACTTTTTTTTTGTTGCCCACCTTGCCGAAGAGATCAAAAAAGGAAAAATGCTGTCGGAAGCTCTCCGTTCTTTTTCAGAAAAAATAGATTTTTTGTACGTTTCCATGATTGAATCAGGAGAAAGAGGCTCCCATCTGGACCGCAGCTTGCAAGAGCTGTTTGTTTTGCTAAATAAAGAACTTAAATTAAAAAAACAACTCGTTTCTGCACTTTCTTATCCTGCTTTTTTACTTGGTTTTTGTTTTCTGGTTTTAAGTATTTTACTTTTTTTCGTGCTGCCTTCTTTGTTTGATTTGTTCGAAGGTAAAAGATTGCATCCCCTGACTCAGATCATGTTTAGCCTCAGTTATTTTTTAAATCAGCATAAATCTGCTTGTTTAAGTATTCTGGTTATTCTTTTAACTGGCATCGGACTGCTTTTTATTAAAGAAATAAGATATAAATTAGTTAAAACCAGAGTAATCAGTTTTTGGATAAAACGAGGGTTTTTAAAAGAGTTTTTTCTGCAGTCGGCTCTCGTGCGTTTTGCCAGAACCCTGTCTCTTTTGCTCTTTTCCGGAGTTTCTTATTTGGATGCATTGAAATTATCTAAAAAAGTGGCCCGTTTTGCAGTTTTGGAAGAAGAAATTGAAAAAGCTGAAGAAGCAGTGATGCAAGGAAAAAGACTGTCTGAGGCTTTTGCCGGCAGTACAACCATTCCTGTTTTGATGCAAAGAATGATGCAGCTGGCTGAAGAATCGGCAGATATGCCGGCTATGATTGGTAAAACAGCAGAAATTATGGAAGATGAACTGGCCAAAAAAATTCAGAAGATAAACACCTTTTTAGGGCCGATGCTTTTGCTTTTGCTGGGAGTTTTGGTCGGTCTGGTTGTCTTGTCCGTGTTAATACCTTTGACCGATATAGGAGCTTTTATCAATTAAAATAGTTGGTAATTGAAAATCTTTTAAAGTAAAATGCTTTGTTTTGAAATAGACAAGTTAAAAAATAGAACTTAAAAATAAGCAATATAAGAGTTTAAAGCTTAAAATAGTTTAAAAATCAGCGGAAGGAGAGCAAGATGAAAAAAAAGAAAAAGGCAATAACCCTGATTGAAATCATGATCGTTATTTCTTTGATCGCAGTTATCGGAGGCGTACTGTCTTATAATTTAAAAGGCGCTTTGGAAAAAGGTAAAGCCTTTAAAACCGAACAGGCTCAAAAGCAGATTATCGATGCTTTTGAATTAATTTGCAGCGAAGAGAATGTAACTCCCCAAACTGTTATAAATAATTCGCTTACCTATTTACAAGCATCTCAGCTGATCAAAAATCCTGATAGAATTATCCTAGATGGCTGGGGAGAAGAGATGAAACTTGATTATAAAAATGGCAAGTTTGTAGTTTTTTCTGAAAATTTAAAAAGATATAAAGCAAAACAAGAGGCTTTGAAAAAGATAGTTTCTCAATAAAGTAATCAAAAAGATGAGAAAAAAACAAATTACTGTATTGGAAATTTTAATTGTCATCTTAGTACTGTCCATAGCCGGGGGATTGATAGGCGCTCGTTTTTATAGCCGACGGAACAATTTTTCTTTTTTTAAAAATATTGAAAAATTGAACGTAAAAATTGCCATGGCCCAACATTTAGCTCTTTTTAACCAAAGAGATTTTGTGCTGGATTTACAAGCCCAGGAAAATGAAAATAAATTGTTTTTACAAATCTATCCGCTGCAAGAAAAAGAAAATATAAAACAGAGCCATAATTTCTCTGACTTTTATTTTGTTTTTATCGATCAAAATCAAATAGCAAAAAAACAAGTCAAATTATTTTGTACTCCACATGGCGATTTTTATCCCCCGGGAAAAATCAGAGTCTCAAAAAATAAAGATTTTTCCAATTATCATGAAATAAGATTGTTTAAATCCAATTCTTAAAATTTTTCGGATTCATAATGCGGAAGCTTAAAAAAAATAGTTGCGTTTTGCGTTGTCTGATAAGCCACTTCTTCTAGAGAGAGGTTTTTAATTTCAGCTATCTTTTGCGCTGTTTCCAGAAGAAAAGCAGGTTCATTTTTTTTTCCTCTTTTGCTTTGCGGCGCTAAATAGGGAGCATCTGTTTCGATCAGGATTTTTTCTAAAGGTATTTGAGCCGCTATTGTTTGCAGCTCGTGACTTTTTTTAAAAGTGATAATGCCGCTAAAAGAGATCAAGAACCCTTTTTCTAATGCTTTTTCAGCGTCTTCTAAACTGCCTGTAAAACAGTGCATAACGCCTTTTAAAGAGAAATTTTCCAGCAGCTTAAAAAAATCTGAAAAAGCATCTCTTACATGAAAAATTAAAGGCAGATTATGCTTTTGGGCCAGGGCGGCATAGTTCAAAAGATGTTTTTTTTGAGTTTCTTTTTGGCTATGCTGATAATAATAGTCCAGGCCGGTTTCGCCGATTGCGGTGAGATAGTTGTTTTCAGCTGCTTTTTCTACTTGTTTCAAAAAATGGTCTCCCCATTTGTCTACATCATGGGGAGTTGCAGCCGCTGCTAAATAAATTTGAGGATATTTTTTACGGGCTGCAAGCGCTTTTGCTAAAGAGGCTGTATCTGTACAGACGTTAATGATTTTGTTGACTTTAGTTTTTACAGCTCTTTGCATGATCAGGTCCAGATCTTGATATAAACCGGGATCTGTTAGGTGGGCATGGGAATCGAACAGTTCAAACATAAGTAAATATCTTAGGTGGTATAATATTGTTTTATTAATCAGCAACTACTATTATAATATATAAAAAATAATAAAAAATACTTTTTAATTTCTAAAAAAGGCCTGTTTTTATGCCGGTTTTTCTTTTAAAAATTTCTGTGTTAGAAGCTTATTATCAAGCTGATTTATTTGGCAAAACCATTTTTATTTTGCTGTTTGTGCTTTCTGTTCTTTCTTGGGTGGTAATGGTTTATAAGATGAGACTGGCAGCCAAAGCAAAAAAAGAAGCTTTTCAGTTTGAAAAAGCTTTTGAAACCCAAAAGGAAAATTTTTTTAAATTAAAAACCGAGCATTATGCTGTTTTTTTCAACCCTTATGCTAAAATTTTTGAAGTCGTCAAAGATAAAGCTTTGGCGCTTTTAAAGAAAAACAGCTTTTTTGCTAAAAATTCTAAAGATGCTTATTTGTCTAATGCTGATATGGATCTGATTGAATCACAGGCGGAAGCGACAATCGCCTGTCAGATCAAAGTTTTGGAAAAACATTTGTTTGTGTTGTCCACAGCTATAACTTTAGCGCCTTTTTTAGGGCTTTTGGGCACGGTGTGGGGGATTCTAATTACTTTTACAAGTCTGAAAAGCCATGCTTTTGCCTCGTCTAATGCGGCTGTGTTAGCAGGCCTTTCGATGGCTCTGGCCACTACGGTAATTGGCTTGGTAGTAGCCATACCAGCACTGGTTGCTTACAATTATTTGAAAAATTTAGTACGGGAATTTACTAAAGACATGCACTATTTTTCGCATCGGATTTTAGCCCATCTGGAGCTTCAATATAGAAGAGTAGAAAGTAGGGAAGAAAAAAGTCAACCACCCCTTCTTAAAGGGAAAGGCTTGAGCCGTGAGGAACAAGGGAAACTGGCTGATTAGAGGGCGAAGAGGAAACTTTATGCAGAAGTTAGTTGGAAGAGATACATACATACCTGATGATAAAAAACTTTAATAAAAAATAAAAAAAATACCTTAGAAATTTTTTATGGGCAAAAGGAAAAAATTTTATTCGGAAGAGAGCCTGGAAGATTCTTTTTTAAATTTAACTCCCTTGATTGATGTAGTTTTAGTGGTTTTGATTTCTTTTGTTTTGATCGCTCCCTTAATTGAGATTGACCGAGTTTCTTTAGCCCAAGGACCTGTTCAGCAGATAGATCCAAGCTGTATGCAGAAAAGCCTGATTAATATTCATGTGATGGAAAACAATTTGATTAAGTTAAATTCTAAAATAGTAACTGAAGAAGCTTTAAAAAAAGAGCTGTTTTCCATGAAAAAAAAATATCCAGATGAAAAGCCGCAGCTTTTTCAGGATCAAAAAAGCTTTTTCGGGACCTATCAAAAAATAAAAAATATGGTAGAAGAAGCAGGCTTTTTGGGATTGGACGTAATTTTAAAAGCAGATTGATTTATGCTGTGGGATCAAGAGAAAAAAATGCCTTCATATAAAAAGATAGCCATGTGGGTTTTAATTGCTCATTTAGGTTTGATCTTGTTTTTGCAATTCAAAAAAATAAAGCAGGAAAATGTTTTAAAACCCAAATTGGCAGTTAATCATTTTGTCGCTCGCAGTCCAAAAAGCAGGCCGGTTGTTTCTTCCCAGCCGAAAGCTGTTCAGCCTCTGCAACACATAGCAGCTCAGAAAAAGCCTGCGGTGGAAACTTCAAAAGAGAATAAGTGGGAAGAAAAAAGGGAAAACTTTTTAAAAGGCAAATTAGAAAATTTTTCTAAGATTAAAAAAAATAAAGAATGGGCTGAAAAAAAAGAAAAAGAAAACTTGAAAAGCCTAGTTGAAAAAGACAGGGTCTTAAATCAAAAGAAAAGTTCTGATGCGGAAAAAAAAACTTCTCAAAGGGTTTTGAAAAAAATAGTCTCCCATCCAAAAAATGGTAATCAAAAAAAACGTTCTGTGAATAAAAGATCGGTTAATCGTTCAAAAGCACCCAGGCGGCAAGAAAAAGATTTTTTACAAACACAAAAAAAACGAGAGCTTTTAAAAAAAAGCCTGTCTTTTTTAGAAAAAACTGAAAATTTAAAAGGTAAAAGCAATACCGCCAGAGAGCAGGCTTTTGCAGGCAGCCGAACCAAATCCAATTTAGCACAGAAAAACAATAACCTGTCAGTTCCTGTTTTGGAAAATAATCGGATTTTTCAGTTTTCTTTAGAAGAAACAGAAGGTTTTTCAGATTTAGAACAGGAAGAATTTGCTGCTTTGCTGGTTAATTTTTTTAAGGAAAATCTGTTTTTGCCGCAAAAAGGCAGAGTTAAATTAAAATTGCAGCTAAGTTCTCTGGCCAAGGTCCAAGAGGTGCAAATTCTAGAATCTGAAAATTTGGAAAATCAAACTTATTTACAAAATACCCTGATTCTTTTAAATCTGGATTTTTTAAAAGACTATTTGAAAAAAGAAAAAAGTTTTATCATTACTTTTCTAAGCGAGGAAAAAAAGTAATGCGTTGGTTATTTGTTTTTTTATGTTCTATTTCTTTGCTGTCTGCACAAGAATATGAAGTTAAATTGGGAACTCAGGAAAGTGGGTCTAGGCTTTTTCTGTGTGATGTTAAATTAAAAGCGGCTGTTTTTAAAAAAGATTATTTGACTCAGCTGATCCGTGTTTTAAAATTTGACTTAAAAAATTCCGGCTATTTTGATTTGTCTTCTCAAAAACAGCTGCAGATGCAATCTGAAAAAACTGAAAATAAATGGAAACAAATTTCTTTTGCTGTTTTGCCTATTGCTGAAAAAACAGACTTGTATTTGGAATTTTGGAATTTTTATCACGATCTCTTACAAAGACAGGCTGTGAAAAAAACAGTCAAAGTCAATCTAACCGGTTCTTTAGCTATAGACCGCCGAAAAGTGCATCATCTGGCCAATGATTTTATGCAAAAAGCCACAGGCAGAAAGAGCGTGTTTGAAAACCGCATTTTATATTCTGTTAGGACGAAGAAAAATGAAAAAGAGTGGCTCTCTGAAATTTGGATTGCTGATTGGGACGGGCAGAATGCCCGCAGGGTTACTTTTGAAAATAGCTATTGCGTACACCCTTTGTTTTTGTCTGCCAATACTTTTTTGTATGTTTCTTATAAGTCGGGATTCCCTAAAATTTATACCGCATCTTTAGATAATCCGAAAAATACACAACCCTTAATTTCTTTAAGAGGTAACCAGCTGCTGCCGGCTTTGGACAGACAAAGAAAACAGCTGGCTTTTATTTCCGATGCAGCAGGCCGGCCTGATCTTTTTTTACAGCCGTTAAATAGACTGTTTACTTTTCAAAAACCGATCCAATTATTTTCTTTTCCACGGGCTACGCAGGCCTCTTCTACGTTTTCTCCCGACAGTAAAAAATTGGCTTTCGTTTCTGATAAAGACGGTACTCCTAGAATTTATTGGATAGATTTAACAGATGCTTTAAAAAGTAGAAAGCGTCCTAAAGCTAATTTAATTACCATTAAAAATCGGGGTAATGTCAGCCCCTGCTGGTCTTCGGACGGCAAAAAAATAGCTTATAGCTCCCGAACAGACGGAATTCGCCAAATTTGGCTTTATGATTTTGAAACTAAAGAAGAACAGCAGCTGACTTTTGATAAGAAAAATAAGGAAAATCCCAATTTTGCTTTGGATAATTTGCACGTTATTTATAATACTGAAGACAAAGAAGAAGCCGAACTATATATTATAGATGTAAAGACAAAAAAACCGCAGAAAATATCTGACGGCAGCGGCCGCAAGCGGTTTGCAGTTTTTGAGCAAAATTAGAAACTGCGAGAAAAATGCTAAAAAATAGGGTTTTTATGAAAGCGTTTAAAATCTTTTTCAGCTGTATTTTATTAATTTCTTTTACTTCCTGTCAGCGTAACAGCAATCAGACTTGGGAAGATGTAAAAACAGCAGGCAGTTATTTAAATAGAAGCATAGCAGCTCTTTTTGGCCAATATGACGAGACCAAAGCTGTGTGTGAGGATGAAACAGATAATCAAGAAGATGAATTTATTAGCTTGAACGAGGCTGATTTAAAATTTCAGGGAAGAGGCGATTTTGCTATTGCCCAGCCTAAATTCTTGCCGGGAGAAAAAGGCTCTGCGCTTCCTAGTTTATCGGCTTTTAGAATGCCTAATAGAAAGGAAAGCTCTGTTTTTCAAAGACTGTATTTTGCCACTGATGACCATATTGTCAGAAGCCGAGAGGATCTGAGAACTATCCAAAAAGTATCTGCTTATTTAAAAAATCATCCTAATTGCCATATTTGTATTGAAGGGCATTGCGATGAAAGAGCTCCTGCTGCATATAACATGGCTTTAGGTTCCCGCAGGGCCAATCAGGTTAGGGTGCTTTTGATTAAACAGGGAGTCAAAGCCGGCCAGTTGTATCCGATCTCATACGGCAAGGAAAAGCCTTGGCGTTTGGAACATAGCAGGGAGGCTTGGGCGCAAAACCGCCGCTGTGAATTTAAGTTGTATACAAAATAAGCAGCTGTTTTGTTGGCAAGAGCCGTTACAGAAAAGTTAAAAGTTGTAAAACAAAAAATATAATTAAAAGGATGGCTGTATGCGCAGCTTTTTGATGTTAGCTTTGTTTTTAGTTTTATATGGCTGCTCTCCGATTAAATCAACTTCGGAAGATGAAAGACATCAGGCAGAGCTGACCTTGCATGAAATGCAGACTAAAGTCGATGATTTCCAGCATGATTTAAACTGCTATAAAACAGAATTCCAGATCCTAGAGAGCAAATTAGATGGCCAGCAAGGATCTTTTGCTCAGTTGAAAGAAAAATTTCAAAAAGAATATCAGGAAAAAATTGATGTTTTAATTGCCAGTTTAAAAGAAATGGAAAAGAAAAATCAAAATACGGAAAAACGAGCGCAGGAAGCTGTAGCTGCAGTGAAAGATTTGTTTAAACACGCAGAGAAAACAAGTTTGGCTTTGCAGCAATATCAAAGTAAGATCGGCGAATTGGAAAAAACCCTGGTCGGCCAAAGCCTGCAATTAGAAGAAATCAAAAAAATTAAAGGTACTTTGGAAGAGCTGGCAGTAACTTTAAAAGAAGAAAATAACGGAGGTTCTGTGCATCGGGTTTCAAAAGGCGAATCTTTGGAGAAAATAGCTAAACAATATAACGTCAGTATTAATAATTTAAAAAAGATCAATCATTTGGATGAAGATCTGATTATGATTGGCCAGGAGTTAAAAATACCTTCTAGATAAGATATGCCAAATGATAATAATTTGCCGATTGGAGTGTTTGATAGCGGAGTTGGAGGGCTGACGATCCTTCAGGAGCTTAAGTCTTTAATGCCAAATGAGGATTTTATTTATTTTGCCGATAGCAAGTATTTGCCTTTGGGAAATAAAACAGAAAAGCAGATTTTGGCTCATGCTTTAGAGGCTGCTGCATTTTTATTGAAAAAAAAGGTCAAATTCCTAGTTGTAGCCTGCAATACAACTTCCAGCATTGCTCTTGCTAAATTAAAGGCTTTGCTTAAAATCCCCGTGATAGGAGTAATTGATCCTCTTTTACGGGAATTGGTTAAACTTAGAAAAACAAAAATCGGCATCATAGCGACCCCTGCAACTATTAAAACCGGTATTTACTTTAAACAGCTGAAAAGAAAAATGCCGGCAAGTCTGGTGTTTGAAAAGGCCTGTCCGCTGTTAGTGCCTTTGATTGAAAAAGGGGATTTTTCATCTGAGCTTTTAAATGAAACCGTTAAAAATTATCTTCGGCCTTTAAAGCAGGAAAAAATAAATTTATTGGCATTAGGCTGTACCCACTATCCTTTAATCCGTTCTTTATTTGAAAATTTCTTGGAAACAGATGTGCAAATAATAGATGCCGCTTGCTTATGTGCTTCGGAAGTCGTAAAAGTTCTCGGCAGAAAAAAACTTAAAGCCGGATTAAAATCGGGAAGTGTTAAATTCTATGTTTCTGGAAAAACAGAAAGTTTTCAGCTTTTAGCTTCCCATATTTTAGGAAAAACCATTGAAAAAGTATTTCAAAAGAAAGACAATTTTAGTAGCATACAACAGGCAAAAAATGAGGCATTTTAAATGGCTTACAAAAAACGTATTTTGTTAATTGAAGATGAGGCTGATATCGCCGCTTTAATTAAATTACAGGCCCAAATGTGCGGTTATCGTTTACATGTAGAAGTGGACGGCGTTAATGGATATAGGGCTATTGAACGGGAAAAACCGGATCTGGTTATTTTGGATATTATGTTGCCGGGACAAAATGGGTTGGATGTTTGCCGTAAGATGAAAACTTCTTTGCAGCTTAGGTCTATACCGGTGATTATTTTGTCGGCTAAAGGTGAAGAACTGGATGAGGTTTTAGGTTTGGAAATAGGAGCTGATGATTATATTTCCAAGCCATTTTCTCCTAGGGTATTATTTTCCCGCATTAAAGCAGTTCTGCGTCGCGGCAAAGGCAAAGAAAAAAAACCGAAAATTATAAAGTTCGGAGAATTTAATTTAGATATTGACAAGTTCGTTCTAAAAGAAAGCGATAGGCAAATCCCTTTGACTTTATCGGAATTTGGTATTTTGAAAAGATTGGCTTCTAATCCCGGCAAGGTTATGAGCCGCAATCAGCTTTTAGAAGATGTTAATAATGAAGACTCTTTAATTGTCGATAGAAATATTGATGTGCATATAGCGGCTTTAAGAAAAAAATTAAAAGAGCATGGCTGGATAGAAACTGTCAGGGGCGTAGGATATCGGTTTCAAGAACAGACAGCTAAATAGCTAAAAATAGATTTTTAAATTTTATTTGTTTTGTATATTGCAATTAGAGTGGATTAGCTATTGCTTTTTTTTATTAGTCTCTTTAATAAAAAAGTAAGATGTTTGTTTGTAACTTACCTTAATATTAAGGAGAGAAAAGAGAAAGGTCAACGACTCACGATTAAAATCGGGGGTTTTAATGCGAACTTCAGTTGACTAGAGGGCTTAAAGGAGACTTTATGCAGCAGTTGGTTAGAAGAGCTTACATACATGTCTTGGAATGTTTCAGCCAGTGGTTGCTTGTAAGTTCCAAGCTTTGTGGTGGGCAGTTGAATGTTGTGAGGAGTAAGGACTGTGCTGCCAGTTTAAAAACGCTTGCTAACTATCTCGATGCGACTCTAACTGCCTGGGTAGGCGGAAGAGAACTTTATGTTTTTGCAGGTCTCTGTTGTTTTTGCCCTAATTTTTTAACAATTAACCGGAGGGGCAGCATTTCCTTCAACATTTAAAGAAGTTGGTTTCTATGCTGTCGATTTTCATGAAAAAATACATATTAGCAGCCTGTTTGGCTTTGCTTATGTTTAGCTGCGAGACTAAAACAGGAACCGGGGCTTTGGCTGGAGGTGCTTTAGGAGCAGGAGCAGGCGGTTTGTTTGGCGGCGGTCAGGGAGCTCTGATCGGAGGCACTGTCGGCGCTTTAGGTGGCGGTTTGGTAGGAGCTGCTCTGGATGAGCAGGACCGCAAGATCATGGAAAGGTCTTCTCCGCAAACAGTGGATCGTATGGACAGGGGCGAGCCTTTGACTTATAATGATATTATAAAGTTGTCGCAAGGCGGCGTTTCCGATGAGACCATTATCCGCTACATTCGAGAAACCCGCACAACTTATAATCTCAGCCAATATCATATTCGTAAATTGCAGCAGGGAGGCGTGTCCCAGAGAGTGATCAATTATATGATAGATACCGGCAGATGAGATGTAACATAGCTTATAAATAATAGTTGGCAATTTATCCCCTACCTAAAGGAAGGGGGCTTCTTGCCCTAAAGATGATAAAAGACTTTTTGTATAAAGGCGGTTTATTGAAATGACAGCGATTTTAGAAAAAATCAAAGGAAAAAATAATCTGCAGCAAAGCTATAAAAATACAATTTTCCAATTTCAAAAAATATCCGGTTTTTTAACTGTTTTAAAACTTTCATTTTGGTCTTTAGCAGCTTTAGAGCTGATCGTTTCTTTTTTCTGCACTTTGTATGCTGCCAATATTTTTTTAGTAGCTATCAGTTGGGGATTGATTGTTCTGACTATTTTTACGTACTTCGTAGTGCTTTTTTATTTTCAGACTAAAAAGCCGGAGCAGGTCTTTGAATTAAAAGAAAGATTTGTGCAGCTTTTGCGCAGTAAAGCGCCTGTGCCTCCAAAAATCGCCGAGCACCATTTGTTTGTAGCTACAGCTTTGATGCGGTTAAGCTTTTATATGCAAAATATGGAAAATGATTTTTTTAAGAAAATCAAATTCAAAAAAGTTTTTTTGCAAAATGTTTTAGGAAAAATTTCAGCTTTTTTTCACCTTGAAGATGTTTTTAAAATGCAAGAGATGCTGTTGTGCGCGGCAATTACAGAGCATGTTTTACAGATTAAAGAAACTCCGACAGATTTAGAAGTGCATGCTTCTTTGGCCCATAGTTATTCTACTTTGGCCAAGTTATATTTAGACTGCCAGAAAAAAAGTTTTTTAAAAAAAGCCTTGCCTTATCTAACGGCTCATTTTGAAATAGCCTCTAAAAGAGCGATTGAAGAATTTGAAATTTTAAAAGAATTCGCTCCTTCCGATCCATGGATTCATGCCCAATTAGCCCAGTGCTATCATTCTTTGGAAATGTTTGAAGAAGAAGAAAAAGAATATGAAGTTATTTTAGATCTTTCTCCCGATGACCATGAGGTTTTTTTCCGTTTGGGAGCAATTTATTTTAAGCTGGGCAAAAATGCGCAGGGTTTGAAAGTATATGGAGATCTTAAACGTTTAGGTTATAAAAAAGCAGATGAGCTTTTAAACCTGTATGCCGCTGTCAAGTCTGCAGAAGAAATGGAAGTTTCTTTTTAAGCCGATCTGTTTCCTATGTCAAAAGCTGGGGGATGAGGTCAGGCATTCTACTATTTAAATGTAATACAAACAAATTAATCTAATATATTAAATATATTTAATATTATTAATATATTTAACTTTTGTTTAAGAAAGTTAAACAATAAGACAAACTAATCTTTGGGAAAAATTAGGTTTTGTGCTGAAAAATTTAAAAAAACTAATTTTGCCAGTGATTATTTTGCTTATTATTATATTATTAGTATAATGAGCTTATTTATAGAAAAAGGTAAATCTTATGATCGGATTAATTAAAAAAGTTTTTTTAAACTTGTTATTTTTTATTGTTTTGTCAGCCAGTTATCTTTTGGCAGATTTGACGGTTAAAGATTTTAGCGCTGCTAATGATGAACAAGCTCTTTTTTTAAGAAGACTGGTAGAATATTGGGAAGAAGACAAAAAGGATATTGTAAAAAATGAAATCGAAGGTTTTTTACAAAAAGGGGATAAAGAAGAATTTTCCGATCATTTAAAAGCTCTTTTGGGAAATATTTATTTTAATGAAAAAAAATATTCAGAAGCTGTCAAGGTTTATAGCCGGATTGAAAATAGTAAAACCAAAGAAAAAATTTTATTGAATTATGTTCAGGCCTGTTGGGAAGTCAAGTATTTTGAAAAAATCATTGCAGAAACAGCTGGTTTTACGGAATTAATTGCGGATTCTCCTAAAGATGAGGCAGACCGTTTTTATTTTTTAATTGGAGACAGTTATTATCAATTGTCTTTGCTGGCTGTTGACGAACTAAAACAAATGGAACTGGCAGCCAAGTCTAGGCCCTATATTGAAAAGCTGGCTATGCAGGACTATAACTTAAAGCCGGTGTTAGGCCACATTTTATTTATGCTCAGGGAATATCCAGAAGCGGCGCAGACTTATTTGATAGCAGCGGATAAACTAGAAGAGCAAAAAGAGGATTTGCTTTTTCAGGCGGCGACTGTTCAAATTAATTTCAATAAAGATAAAGCTATTGAGACTTTTTCCCAGGTTTGTCAGTTAAGGCAGAACAAAGTATCTGATGCTGCTTTGAACAAAATGGTTTTATTAGTAGAGCTAGGCAGATATAACGATTTGCTATTGGCTAAAGAACAATTAGAGCGTTTGGTAGACAAATCTAAATTGGATAAATTCCATTTTCTGTTTGGCAAGGCTTATATGGCAATTCAAGATTATCAAAAAGCCGGACATGAGCTAAGTCTGTTTTTGGAAGATAAAAATGCTAAAATTAAATCAGAAGAAGGAAAACTGGCTATCATGATGCTGTTTACCGCTGGAGAAAAAGAAGAAGAAATTTCTTTTTTGGATTTAGCGCTTTCTCATTTGGAAAATTTTTATTCGGATGAAGAAAACTTGCCTTCGGCATATTTTGCTAGGGCTCTTCTAAACAAAAAGAAAAACAATATAGAAGCTGCGCAAAAAGATTTTGATCTAATTGAAAAAAAATATGCTGATTTTGCTGTTAAAGAAGATTTTTTGATGGAAGCCGGCACTTTTTATTATGAAATCGCAGATTTTCTGCATAGCCGTCTTTTATTTAAAACTTTTGTAGACAAGTACAAGCAAAAGCCTTTGCTGCCTTTGGCTTGGCGTTATTTTATTAATTCTTCCATCAAGCTAATATATAAGCTTCCCATGGAAAAAGTAGCTTCGGCTCGAGCTGTTTTAGTTGAGGATTTATCAGTATTTTTAGCTGAAAAAGGATTGCTTAATAAAGAAGAAAAAATGGACTATGGTCTTATTTTGGCTAAGATTATTTATGAGCTGGAAGAATATGAAGAGTCTTTTATTCATTTAAGTTTTTTATTTGAAAATTATCCTAAAATTCAAAATAAGGCTAAGGCTCAGCAGTTAATGGGTTCTTTGCAGCAAAAACGGGGCAACTATGTAGAGTCTTTAAAGGGTTTTGAACAAGCTCTTAAATTAGATGCCGATCAAAAACTGGATCAGGCTTCTATTCATGTTAATTTATTTAATATTTATTTGGATCTGGCTAAAAATGAGAGCAAATATTTTAGTTTCGCGGCAGAACATCTTTATCAGGCCCAAAAGTCTAAGAATGTAGAAATTCTAACCAGCAATCTACTTTGGTTGGCGGATTATTATTATCAGATAGTAGAAAATTATATGTCTGCAGATTTCAGACACAGCATAGAAGATGGTAAAATCAAAGAATTTTATGTTAAAGCCAAAGAAATTATAGATCGTTTAATCAGAGAAAATTATCAAGATAGAATGATATCCCAGGAAAAAACTTTCTTGGAAAATGTGCTTTTGAAAAAAGCTATGCTTTTAGGTTATGGTCAGGACTTGAATAAGCAAAAAGAGCTGCTTTTAGAAATTACCCAAAATTATGAAAAAGCGCCGGATGTTAATTGGGAAAACAAAGGCAAGACCTATTTTAACTTGGCCAAATCTTTTATCAGGCAAAATGCTTCTTTGGCTTTGGAATATTTGGAAAAGGTTATTAGCTTGAATGAAAGATCGGAGACCGCTTTAGCCGCTCAGCTGGAAAAGATAAGGCTGGTGGTAGGAAAAATAGAGAAACCATCTAGAACTTTAGAAAATCCGATTGTTTGCAATGCTCTGACTCTTTTAAAAAATATGAAAGCTCAAAAAAATGTCAGAACAGAGCCTTTGCATTTAGAAGCTTCTTTAGAATATATAGAAATTGCTACAGATGGAATGGAGCCGCAGCAGCAGTTAGAAAAAAAATTGGATATGCTGAAAAAAATGAAAGAAGATTTTACTACAGATGCCGATGTTATTTCTAAAGATTATCAAAACAGCTTGAAACTGTTTCCAGATAAGGCAAAACTAGTTCAAACTTATTTGTCCTTTGTCGAAGCAGAAAAGGTTTTCTTGGAAGCTAAATTGGAAAATAAAACAGAAAAACTGGAAAAAGCACGAGATCTTTATAAAAAGATTTTAAAAGATAATTTGGTTTTAACTGGCTATTTGGATCAAAAAATCAATTCTGCACTTGAAGAAATAGCTTTGAGCAAACTAAAAACTCCAGTTTCGGAAACTCCGAATAATACTAGTAATCCAGTTAGTAAATAAGATATGCAAAAAGTTTTGCAAAGAGAAGACAGGCAGCGGATTTTTTTAGTATCAATTGCGATTTCTTTAATATTGCATTTGATGGCTGTTGTATATTTGAATTATTTTTTAGATCTTAAAAAGGCTTTTGGCATTCCCAAAGTAAAAATAGTGAAGCAGGCAATTTTTACAAAGCCCCAGCCAAGCCATGTTTTGCCGATTGTTTTCGATAGGCAGGAAAGTGAGAAATTTGTCCAAAAAAATCAAGCCCCGAAAATAGAAAAAATTCAGGAAAAAGCTAATGCTTTAGTTTCTTTGCCTGAAGATGCTTTGGAGCTGAGATTAGAAAAAATACCGGCTTCTTCATTTTCTTTTCCCAAAATAGAGCAGAAAATAGATGTGAAAAATTTTTTAGTTACTGATTCTTGTCCAAAAAATGAGTATAGATATCAAAGCAAATCACAGAAAAACTTCATTATTGAAGAACTTAAGGTTAAAGCTGGTTGGGATCCGCACCATTCGAAAAAGCCCATGTTGGCTGCAGGATTAGAAAAAGAAAAAAAGGCAAAAAAACAAGAGCATAATCAAAATGATAAAGGGCATAATTTAGCCGGCAGTTTAACAAAATATGATGCAGATAAAAACAGAATTCAGACGGCTAAAAATGCACTTTACGATGCCGAGTTTAAATCAACATTTGTAAAGCCGGTTTTACTTTCATCTGTGTCTTCCCTTCCGGCGAAAAGGGAAAACATTTTATTTTTAAATGAAAAACTGCAAAAGAGCCGTTTGCAGCTGATCTTAAAAAATATCCAGCAAGATATTACGGTAACGGATTTTGCGCAAAATACAGCAGATTATTTAGCAGCATATCAGGCCTATGTTCCCAGTTTGAAAGAGTTAAACACTTTTTCTTTTGGTTATAACTTTGATTTTGATTTAGAAATTCTGCCGAAAAGGGAAGAAGACGGCTATATTTTTGCTTTGACCTTGATTCCAAAAGAAAATCTGGCTTTAGAGTCGTTCCGTCAAAATTTTTATTTTATTATAGACCGTTCCAATTCCATTCAAAATCGTCGGTTTGCTTCAACCAGATATGCAGTGGCTGCTGCTTTGAATTATTTGCCTAAGCAAGACCGTTTTAATTTATTTTTATTTGATTCGACGATAGAGTCTTTGTTCAGCCATGTCCAGAAACCGGAAAAAGAGCTGAAAGCTAAAGCCAAGAATTTTCTGATCGGCAAGAAGCTAGGTTCTTTTTTTGCAGCTCCTTCATATGCTTTACCTTTAAATGCCATAGCAGCGCGTCCTGTACAAAACAAAGAAATTGATAATATTATTTTTATTACTAATGGCGAGGGGTTGAAAAGAGCAGAAAATATCAGGGTATTTAAAGATTTTACTAAATACAATCAGGGAAAAAGGCCGCTTTATATTTTAGCTTTGCAAAATGATGAAAGTTTAGATCAGATGGAGCTTTATGCTAATTTAAATAAGGGCAAACTAATTACGGCCTTTACTGCCGGGGGATTGAAAAAGCAGCTGATTAATTTGATTAAAAGTTTAAATGAGCCCAAAGTTCAATATTTAGCTATTCATCCGGAAAATTTGAAAAATCCGGAAAAAATTTCTTTTTTTCCTTTTGAAGCAGGTTCTTATTTTTATCAAAACCAGCCTTTTGTTTTATTAGGCACAGCTAAAGAGCTGACTGTTTTTGATTTGTTTTTGCAAGGCCGGGGATCTACCGGCTGGTTTAACTTAAGAAAAGAGATCGATCTAAACTCTGCTCAAGAAGGCGGATCTGAGTTGGAAAGGCTATGGAATTTGCGCAGGGCCACTGCTTTGTATGAAAGTTATCTTAAAGACAATGATGTTAGAAAACTAAAACTTTCCAAACAGATTTTGAATAAGAAGCTTTAACAGCTATATTTTTTATGAGTTTATCTATTACTGGCGGATTGTTAAAAGGGCGCAAACTTTTAGGAAACATTTCCCGGCACAAGACAAGGCCTACTACTTCCATGATGCGCCAGGCGCTTTTTAATATTTTGCAAAATCGGATTGAAGGCTTTTGGTTTTTAGATTTGTTTGCAGGCTCTGGCATAATGGGTATTGAGGCCTTGAGCAGAAAAGCTGAAATGGCGGTTTTTGTAGAAAAAGATAAACAGACAGCCGCTCTTATTCGGCAAAATCTGAAAGCCCTGGGTTTGGAAAAAAAAGGCAGGGTTATTCTGTCTTCTATAGATAGGGCTTTTTCCATTTTAACAGCAGAAGAAAGTTGTTTTGATTATGTTTATATGGATCCGCCATACAAACATTTTAAAGAGAATCAATTTTTAGAAGAAAAACTCTTGCTTTTAAAACAGGCTGAAATTTGTCAAAAAGAGGTTAAAATTTTTGTAGAGCTACCAAATAATTTAGTGGCAGAAACAGCAGATTTTAAAAGAATGGGTTGGAAATTGGAAAAGGTTAGAAAATATGGAAAATCTTCTTTAGCCTGCTTGAGTCTGTTCTAAAAAAACTTGTGTTTTTTTTAGTCGAAAGTTATTATTTTAAAAATTAAAATTTAAACTCTGCTGTTTTGGATAGCTAGTTTTTTAAGTGCTTTTGACGACTTGTTAGTATAGGGATCACGACGCTTAAAATTTGCTAAAAAGCTCCGATAGGAGCTTTGGTCGGTAATTTTAAGGAAGCGAACCCATTTGAACAAAAAAGGTCTTAAAGCCTGAAAATTAGTCCCTTTTCGGCAGAGTTTTTTTTTGATCGCAGCTTTGGAAAGGTTTAAAATAGATCAATCAAGCGGTCGATTAAATTAAATTCCTTGGCTAACTGATGTTTGAATTTTTGGAGGAAAAAAGTCTTGTCCGGAATATGATCTTTGATCTTGGCTAGAAAATCTGTATGGCATCTGTCTTTTCTATAAGTGGGCACTTGGGGAGGGAAAAGCAAATAGTCCATATAGTTTTTTTCAAAATCAAATAAAAAAGAGCTGTGATGCAGCCATTTGTCTTTAGTCAGATATTGTGCGGTTCCTCCGCATTTTTGATCTTTTAGAACATAGTCTTTATCTTTTAAATGGAAATAAGGAAGATCAAAAACTTGTTTATAAAAATTTTCGCTCCATTGAAAGATTTGTTCAGGATATGAAAAATCTAAAATCTTTTTTTCGATGATAAAAGTTATTAAGATAGTATCTTTATCAATGACAACAGCGCCGCCTCCTGAAAAACGGCGGAGAATGGTCAATGGCCAGCTTTGTAATTTTTTAAGATCAACATAGTTTTCTCTTCGGTTAGAAATCCCTAAAACAATTGTAGGGGATAAGAGGTTGTGATTAATCAGACAAAAAGAGCCTTGCTGTTTTTTTAACAGCTCTTTTTCCAGTGTTAACTGTTTTTCAATAGCTAAATTTTCAAATTCTAAAAATTTAAGCATTGTTTGTTTTTTAGGGTTATAAATGGCCCAAAGCTATAATTTCCTCGACGGGAATCACGTTATATTTTAAGCCTTGGGTAGTTGTTGTTTTAAATAGCAGCAAAGTCCCATTTTCTAAAACAGTAATATCTACTATGTTGGATAAAATAGTTCCATCTGCCAGTTTAAAAAAGATTCTAGACGAAGGTTTGTCTTTGCGGATCAAAAGATAGGCTTTTTGATAATCTTCAGCCCTGGTTTTAGCGTCGATGGTAATCATGCTTTTATCAGCAGATGTTTTATTTGTAGAGGCTTTTACAGGCACTGTGTTTTTAGGGGAAAGCGAAAAGTTTTTTAGGTTTTTTTCTATTTTTATATCTGGTTCGGTAAAAGCAAAAGTGCTGATTAAAAAACTGAAAATAAAAATGTATGTTAAACATTTGTTTTTATTTTGAAAAAACATGTTAGACCTTCTTTTTATTGGTTGATTCTGCCAGGGTTTGAGATTTTTGAGCGAGCTTGACAGCTGTTTGTTGATGGAGGGTAGTTCTTTGTAAGGCAATTAAAAGTATGGAAATGTCGGCAGGGGAAACGCCGCTGAGTCTGGCAGCTGCCGCTAAAGTAGCGGGTTTTTTCTTTTTAAGCATTTCTTTAGCTTCATTTCTTAGACTAACCACTTTTTCAAACTCAAAATTTTCGGGAATTTTAGCTTTTTCTAAAAAATTCAGTTTTTCAATTTCTTTCCGCTGGCGGCTTAAATATCCTTCATATTTGATTTCAGTTTGGATTTGTTTGGCTATTTCCGGCTCGCAGATTTTGACTTTATCAGGAAATAGTTGATAAAGCATATGGTAGGGAAAATCTTTTTTTATTAAAAGTTGCGCTAAAGAAGCTCTTTTGTTTTCATATTGAACAAAACTGGTTTTCAGTTTTGCTTTTTCTTTTTCAATCAGTTCTTTTTTCAGTTTTAGTTTTTTATATTTTTGTTGAGAAATGGTGTTTTGTTGAAAGCCATGTTCAAAAAGTCTCAAGTCTGCATTGTCCTGTCTTAATAAAAGACGGTGTTCTGCTCTCGAGGTAAACATGCGATAGGGTTCGGTGATTTCTTTGCTTACCAAATCATCAATTAACACACCGATATAAGCTTCCGAACGTTTTAAGACAAAAGGTTCTTGTTTTAATACCCAGTTTGCAGCATTGATGCCGGCTATCAGCCCTTGCGCTGCGGCTTCTTCATATCCGGTTGTGCCATTAGGCTGGCCGGCAAAATAAAGATTTCGTATTAAATAACTCTCCAAAGTATTTTTAACCTGGCCGTTTTCCACCCAATCATATTCAATAGCATAGGCCGGCCGCATGATCTCTGCTTTTTCTAGACCTTTCATAGAACGGATAACAGCTAGCTGGACATCAAATGGCATCGAAGAAGAGATGCCGTTAATATAGTATTCCCGGGTATTTAGCCCTTCAGGCTCTAAAAAAGATAAATGTCTTTGTTTGTCGGCAAAGCGGACGATCTTGTCTTCGATAGAAGGACAGTATCGAGGGCCTTTGCCCTGGATTTTACCGCCAAATAGAGCCGAGCGGGTCAGGTTTTTTAGCAGGATTTGTTTTGTCTGTTCAGTGGTATAGCTTAAATAGCAGGAAACTTGTTGTAAGTTGTTAATTTGTTCGGAAAAAGAAAACTGGATTTTTTCTGAAAAATCCGGTTTTTTATTTTGGCCTGGCCAATATTCAGATTTTTGCTCTTCTAACACAGAAAAATCTATGCTTCTGCTATGTACTCTGGGAGGCGTGCCGGTTTTTAATTTGCTAATTCTAAAGCCCATTTTTTTTAAAGCCAAAGAAAGACCAAAAGAAGCCGGCTCACCGCTTCTGCCTCCGGCAAAAGCAGCTTCAGCGCCAATGAAAATCCTGCCTTGCATAAAAGTGCCGCTGGAAATAATAACCGTTTTTCCTAGATAGGCTAGGCCTTCTTGACAAACAACTCCTTTGACTTTGCCTTTTTCTATTAGAAGATCTTCGACAGTGCCTTGTTTGATTTCTAGATTTTCTACCCCTTCTAAAAATTCTTTCATCGCAAATTGATACTTGATCCGATCAACTTGCGCACGAGGAGATCTTACGGCCGGGCCTTTGGAACGATTTAGCATACGCCAGTGAATCGCTGTTCTGTCGGCAATTTTTCCCATAATGCCACCAAGTGCATCAATTTCTCTGACAATATGGCCTTTTGCCGTTCCTCCGATGGATGGATTGCAGCTAAGCCTGCAAATAGAGTCTAGATTGATTGTTAACAGCAAAGTTTTTGCACCTTTTTTAGCTGCTATATGAGCAGCCTCTGATCCTGCATGTCCGGCGCCGACAACAATCACATCATAGATCTTTTCAAATGTCCACATGGCGTATAAAAAAGTTATTTTTACCTTAACTTATGATTTGTTTTTCTTGTGACGATCACGTCTAGAGCGTTTTTTTCTTTTATGTTTGGACATTTTAGTTTTTCTTTTTTTCTTAACAGTTGCCATTTTCCACCTTTTTAAATTTTTAATTTGTTAAATTGTTTTTTGATAAAATAGTCTTGAAGACTTAACTGATTATTATCTAATAATTTTATTATCTATACTCATTTAAGTAAAGCGGCTTAAAATAAAAAGCAATTTTTAAAATGTTTTTTTTCTATTAAAATTAAAATATAAATAATATTTTTTTGTTTAAAAAAATATTTTATTCATTAATAAATTAAAATAATTTTATATATAAATTATTATAAATAATGGCGTAATACTTCTGGTTGTAGTTATGGGGAGACGGTCAATGGATTAATTCGTTAAAAAATTAGCTTACGAAGGCGGCGTAAATTCTGCAAAAGCCGGATTCTCTTTGGGAGTTTCTGTTAAGGAGTAATTGGCAAACTGAGCAATCTCTTTTCGGAAAGTTAAATTGACAGTTCCTACTTGCCCGTGGCGGTTTTTAGCGACAATTAATTCTGCTTGTCCTGGTTTGTCGTATGGATCGTAGTATTCTCTTCTTAATAAGAACATTACCTGGTCGGAGTCCTGCTCAATGCTATTATGAATTATAATGTCATTGGCTACAAAATTATGAACTTCTTCTACTGTTGCATCAAAGACCTCTTCTATTTCAAGTTTGTTAATGGATGTAATTTCATCAAAGAAAATATTCTGATTTTGAAAGATGGCAATTTTATCTTCAGTTTTTAAATTTTTTAATTTTATCCAGTCTTTGTCTTTTAAAAAAGGATGGTTGCTGCTGGCTTTAATAGATCTGCCGGATTTGGTTTTTAATTCAAAGACCTGTTTTTTACCGGAAGAAAAGGCTTTGATCATTTTGTAGTTGCCTATTTTTAGGTTTTTATTGACGGCAGATACAGTAATAGGCAGAAGGTTTTTTTCATTTGCCAATTCTTTAATGGTATATACCCTGCCAGTGTTAGCATCTTTGATTTGTGTATCTTTTGTTACACAGCCTGATTCTCTTAAATCGCTCATCATAGGTCTGTGGCCTGTTCTTTCTTCAACTTTTCTGGAAAGCTGGGAAAGACATAAAATTGGAACGTCCAGTTCTCTGGCTAGAGTTTTTAACATTCTGGAAATTTCAGAAATTTCATTTTGTCGGTTGTCGGAAGAGCGCATGGTTCCCGATCCGGATAATAGCTGGAGATAGTCAATAATCAAAAAACCAATATTATAACTTTCTTTTAATCTTCTGGCGCGCGCTCTTAAATCTGTAATCTTAAGCCCCGGCTGGTCATCTATAATAAGTGTATGTTTCATCATAGTATTAACAGCTGAGACAATCCTTTGGTATTCGCTGCCATTTAAAGCGCCGGTTTTGATTTTTTCAGATTCTACTTCTGCTTGGGAGCAGATCATCCTATGTAAAATTTGCTCGGCGGTCATTTCTAAAGAAAAAATAGCCACTGGCAGATTGTTTTTAAAACAGAAATTTTCTGCTACATTTAAGGCCATGGCGGTTTTTCCCATAGCCGGCCTGGCGGCTAGAATAATCAGGTTTGAATTATCAAAACCATTAATCAATTTGTCTAAATCTGCAAAATGAGTTGGAATTCCAGTTAACTGAGTACTGGAAGGCCCTTTTTTCAAATATTCTTCTTGCTTTTCCTGCAGCTCTTTTAAGTAAGGAATTTTAGACGAGTTTTTTAAGCCAGATAAAAATTCTTTTACATGAACGAAAGATTCATTATTAATGGATTGCGAGATCAAAAAAAACTTGGCCTGGGCATCGTCCAGAACTTCGCTGGCTTCAGTTTCATCTGAAAGTGCAGATTTCATAATTTTTTCAGATGCTTCAATCATGCGGCGTAACAGCGCTTTGTCTTTAATTATTTTGGCATATTCTTCGACATAAGCAGATGTTCCGGCATATTGGGCAAGGGTAGTCAAATAAGAAATGGATCCGGCTTCTTCTAAAAGATTTTCTTTTTTTAAACTCTCGGCAATGATGTGCACATCGGCAGGCTTGTCTTTATGAAAAGCTTCTTTTAAAGCACGGAAGATAATTTTATGCTCTGCATAATAAAAATCATCTTTTATTAAGATGTCTGTTGCTGCCAGACTCTCTTCAGACGTCAGCATAGAGCCTAAGACCATCATTTCCGATTCTTTAGAAGCAGGAGGCGTTTTTAGTGTTTTGTTGGCCATAAAAATAAAATAGGGTAAAGGTTTCTTTTAAACATAGCAGATTTTTTTTAAGAAAAAAATAAAAAGCAGTAAAAAAATTAAATTGTAAATCCAAATGCAAGCAAAAAACAATTAATTTAAGTAACTTAAAGCTTTGCGGTAAAAAAAAAATAGCGGCAAATGCTTTTCTTAAAACATTCGTACGAAGAAAGTTTCAATTTGTATTATTTTGCTAAGCATTGTTAGGATTAAAATAGCTTTCGAGTGAAATATGGAAAAGAACTAAGGGAATTATTAAGCTTACAGGGGAATTTTCCAAAAGCACTTTTTAATAAAAATATAAAAAGAAATTTGCCAAGCTTGCTGCAATGAGATTTTTTGCAGTATTTCTTGGGTAATATTTGTATGTCCATTTTCAGCTGCTAAATTAAAAGCTTTGGCCATTAAATATGGTATATTAAAATCGGGATCATTAAAGCTGGGATGGCGCAGAATATCTTGCATAATATCTAAGTGTCCATTTTCAGCTGCAAAAAGAAAAGCTCTGGAAATGGAGTTTTTGCCATTAAAATCGGGATCCTTAAAGCTGGGATGGTGCAGAATATCTTGTATAATTTCTAAGTTTCCATTTTCAACTGCTAAATTAAAAGCTCTGGAAATGAAGTTTTTGCCATTAAAATCGGGATCCTTAAAGCTGGGATGGTGCAGAATATCTTGCATAATATCTAAGTGTCCATTTTCAGCTGCAAAAAGAAAAGCTCTGGAAATGGAGTTTTTGCCATTAAAATCGGGATCCTTAAAGCTGGGATGGTGCAGAATATCTTG
>CAYXMS010000012.1:0-1107 GCA_964466185.1 uncultured bacterium | reverse complement strand
AGCTCTGGAAATGAAGTTTTTGCCATTAAAATCGGGATCCTTAAAGCTGGGATGGCGCATAAGTTCTTTTGCAATTTCTAAATGTTCATTTTCAACTGCTAAAAGAAAAGCTCTGGCAATGAAGTATTGTATATTAAAATCGGGATCCTTAAAGCTGGGATGGCGTAGAATTTTTTTTATAGTTTCTAACTTTCCATTTTCAGCTGCAAAAATAAAATTTCTGATTATAAAGTATTTTTCATTAACGTCGAGATCACTCGAGTCTTCTTCATCAACATCAATATTATTAAAGTAAAAATTATATATAAATATAGGAAACAGTAAAATTTTTAAACTGCTCACAGCTATTCTTGTTATTAAAGAATGCTGCGGCTTGTGTTTTGTGGGGATGGTTCTATTAACTATGGAATTAAAGACCAGTTTTCCTTGTTCTTGGATTCTTTGTTGATTTTTTAAAAGAGATTCATTTTCTTTTTTTAAATGCTCTAATTGTTGCCATAATTCATGGTTTTTTGAAACAGATAGACCTGATATAGGGTTAGTCATAAAAAAAATGACGGCGTGGACACCCCTGTCTGTAAGACTAGGTCTTTAGGCAGGAAGAGGAAACACCGCCTCCCGTTGTGGTTGATAATGTGGTTGCTTTTTCCGGCAGTTTTATTAATTTTTGTATAAAATTTCCTTTGTGCCTACGGCTCAAGCTTCTCCCTTTAGGCAGGGGTGATGGATAGCTCGTGTAGTTATGAGTTGTTATCCTGTCTATCTGAGTTAAATGAAAATATCCGTTAGACCTTTTGCCACCAATAAAAGTAGGAGGGTTCTCAAAAAGCACTTTGTCAAATAGCTGAAATCCAAAAACTTCTTGCGATATTTGGTGATGAATTATATAAGTTTTTTTCTCCTTTAAAAGCAGTCTGGCTTTTCTTGCTTGGTAAGTCATTAGTGTCTTTCCATCTTTAGGGGATGGTTGAATTCAGTTGCTAAATGCATAATTTTAAAAAATTTTATATCAAAATAAAAATAAAAACAAGGCTGCATTTTTCTTTTTCAGCTAATGGGCTTGTAGAAACCCCATTTTTTTGATGATTTCGCAGCTTAAAAATCTAT
>CAYXMS010000011.1:0-37496 GCA_964466185.1 uncultured bacterium | reverse complement strand
AGAGGCAAACAAGTTTGGCCTAAAAAGTTGTCCAGCCCAATGGGTCCACCTCAATCAATCAGGTTGTTTCTGAATTTGTGTTAGAAAAACTGTTAAGATATAGAAATCAAAAAGGACAATTAGTAGATAGATCTTTATTAAAAAATACTAAATTAGTTGTAGTTAAGTTAATTCCTAGATTAGAAAATTATACAGCTTTAATCTTTAATTTTAATTTATCACTTGTCCGTAAAAGCAAAAGCATGATGCTTGTTAGATCTTCTCGAAGAGGTCCGAATTCAATATTTAAAAGTGCGGCCGATACCATACAAAATATTGAAAATGGCATGATTTTGGTGCGCTCATTTTGTCGTCTTCCTCAGGCTGCAGAGAAAGCTTCTAGGGAATTCATTGCACAAATTGAAGCAGAAATTGCAAAGCAAGAAGTAGAAAATCAAGAGCCTCATCTATTCACTAGTTTTAAAGCTGTTATTCCGACATGCCTGCTGAAATTAGGTTCTAAAATTCAACAATTAATTTTAAATAAATGGAAGCCTCAAGTTGTAGATGGAGAGAAAACAGAAGATAGAAATTTACAAATAAATAAATTGATAGCTACTAAAAATTCACTTGTTATGTTAGCGCAGGAAATTAAAAATCAGGCCCATCTGTTCATTGCCGATTATTCTGTAGACCTTACTGTTAATTTTATAGTTAGACAAGTCGTTTCTTTATCAACCGGAGCTTTGATGCTAGGGGGACTTGTCAAAACGTTTAATGTTGGTTATAGATATTTATATTCTTTCAGTAGCGCCTCTGAAATGAGAAGTTCGGAACTGCTGTTTTCCAATTTATTGTATCTGTATCAGGGTGTAGCCATGGTTATAGGTGTTCGTAATCAGTTCAAAAAAAATAATGAAACCGGGGAAAAAATGAGAGAGATTATTGAGGCTACAACAAGGACATTTCATGAATGCTTGGAAGCAGATTAGTCTTTTTTTTTTGGCTAAATTAAACTATTTTTTCAGACTCGTTTTTGTTTAATAAATATTTTATGTCTTAGGATATAATATTCTCAGAAATTTACTTGCTTAATTATACACACGCCCGTATATAAAGAAATAAAGATAAAGAATTAAGTAATGCTAATTATTAGCATTACTTAAAAAATATAAGCACTAATTTGTTTTCATTTAAAAATGTTTATCAGATTTTTAATGATATAACAAATACAAAAAGTGGTTTTTTTTTAAAAAATGCACTTGAGTATTTTTGTTGTTTGATAGATATCCGCTTTTTTACCCTTATTTCTATTTTTGTCTTAATCAGCTTCAATAAGCTTTTTGCTAATCCTGAAAAAGGCGAAATTAAAATAGGAAAGGTTTTTTTTGAGCAAACTGAAAAAGAGCTGAAAATCCTGCAGATATCGGATAGGGCAATTATCGACTGGGATAAATTTTCCATTCAGGAAGGAGAGATCACAGAATTTTTGCAGCCCTCTTCTGGCTCTTCTGTTTTAAATCGCGTGGCAGGAGATAATCTGTCGGAGATTTATGGTACCCTGAAAAGCAATGGCGAAATTGTCCTGATCAATCCGCAGGGCATTCTGATCGGATCCGGCGGTTTGGTCGATGTCGGCAGTTTTATCGGTTCTACCATGGATCTGAAAAATGAAGAGTTTATAGAGAATAAAAGTCTGAATTTTATAGATCTGGATAAGCTCTCCTTATACAATCTAAATCAGCAAATGGAAAAGGCTATCGTCAATCAGGGCAGAATCTTGGCCAAAACTAAGGATGTTATCTTGATCGCCCAGAATATTGACAATCAGGGCCAAATTTTAGCAGAAAAAGGAAGTGTCAATTTAAAGGCCGGCTGTGAAGTGACGCTTTTGCCCCAGCAGGATAACCAAATTAAAGTGCGGTTGAAAAAACAGGGTAAAATATATAACTCGGGAACGATCCGCGCTATACAGACGGAGCTGGAAGCCGCCGGAGGCATGGCTGAGTGCCTAGCGGTATCAGCAGGTGGTTTGATAGAAGCTAATGGTGTAGCCGAAAAAGATGGGAAGCTGGTGCTGCTTTCCGATGAGACTATTTCCTGTTCTGGTACCATGATCGCTAAAACTAAAATTAAAACATCCGAAAAGAAGACTCAGCCTATTGCACAAGGTGGAACTGTTCATCTGCTCGGCAAACATGTCAGATTAGAAGAAAATGCGCTAATAGATGCCTCAGGTGAAAATGGCGGGGGAGAAGTTCTTATAGGAGGAGATTTTCAGGGTAAAAATCCTCAAATTAAAAATGCCGATTATACCTGTATGGCAAAAACTGCTAAAATCCATGCAGATAGTCTTTCGCAGGGCAATGGCGGTAAAGTTATCCTTTGGTCGGATAAGGCGACTTTGTGGCAAGGCCTGGTTACTGTTAAAGGTGGAAAAAAAGAAGGTAATGGAGGCTTGATAGAAGTTTCCTCAAAAGGCTTTTTAAATCCTCAGGGAATAATAGATGCTACTGCCATCAATGGCAAGTCAGGAGAACTTTTATTGGATCCTTATAACTTGGCCATTTCTTCAGGAGCTAATCAAAACGTAGCTTTATATCCTGCTGTACCCGATTATCCCACCGTAATCGGCCCTACTAGTTCACCTTCTGTTTTAAATGTTTTGACTTTGGCTTCGTATTTAGATAGTGCTAATGTTTCAGTACAGACAAATACAGTAGGAGGCGCGGAAGCAGGTGATTTGACAGTAGATGCTGCTATTTCTAATTTCAGCGGAAATGATTTAAGGCTGTATGCCAGTGGCAGCATTAATTTAAATGCTAATATTGCACTTGTCGGAGCAGGTGATTTGGCGCTTTATATTAATCGCTCAGAAGCAGGCGCTGCTGTTAATTTTGCGTCAGGTGTGACGATTACCAGTCAGGGAGGTTCTGGTTTTCCCGTCATTTATGGAAACGGCTCTTCCGGAAATGCTATAGTCTATAATGATACAACAGCCCAAACCTTGGCACCTGTCACTGCCGCTGATGCCGGTTATATTACAGAAGCTGCCGGTACTTCGATTATTTATGCCAGTATTCAGTCTATCACTCTAAACGATAATTCCAGCAATGAGCTGGATTTGACAAATATGACCAAAGCTCAGGTGACTATGACAGCAGCAAACAGCGGCTCTGTTTTAGATATTGATACTTCTACGAATTGGCTGGACAGTTTTGCTAATGTCCATACCATAACAGCTCCCAATTCGGGCTCGGATATAATTATTGCTCCCGATGGGGGGCAGACAATTAATATTACCGGCCAAAACGATGGTAATATCACGGGAATTTTAGATTCTTTTGTTAATTTTGCTAACGTGAAAGGAGGCTCCGGAGATGATACTTTTGTGTTTGAAACAGATGGCTATTTAAGCGGATCGGCCTATGGCCAGGGAGGAACTAATACGCTTGATTTTAGCGCCAAACCAGCCGGTTTTTATTTTTCGGCCTTATCTCCAGATGGGGGGATAGAGGTAACTACTTATGCTATAGGTTCTATTTGGTCGGATTTTGCTAACTTTATTGGTAGCAATGGCGGAGGTAATTACTTTATGTTTACTGCCGGTTCTTCTTTGAGCGGTACTATTACTTTTAATGGCGAAGGAAATGCTCTTTACTGGTATCAGTTTGGCAATCCTGTAGCTGTAGACATGAACAGATATGCAGCTACAGCTATTAAAGGAGGAGGAGATAACGGGTTTTCCAATGTTAAATATTTTTTTGCAGCAGAAGAATGGGGCGATGAAAATGCCAGCAGCACCGTAGGCTGCCCTAATGAAAATGTTACTGTAAATTTAAGAGGGCATAATGTGTTTGATATTGAATATTCCAGCAGTTCTTATAATCCATGGTTTTATTTTTTCCCTTTGATTGTCGGACGCAATGGCGATGATACTTTTTCTACTCAATATCAATATTCAGACGGAGGATCTTATTTTATTGATAATATTAATGGCGGCGGTGGATATAATACTTTGGATTTTCGCGTTTTTCCCATTTCTACGACAATTATTGTTGATATAAAAAGTAAGATCGGTGCAATTCCTGGAGTGATTGACTTTTTTTCTAATTTTAATGTGATTTATCTGCCACAAGGCGGCGCTTTTTATTTCGATGATTATTTAAAAAGAACTGCTTTAATAACTGATCCGATTATGGATGTAGTTGAAACAGCACAAGAAAAACAGGAGAAGCAGGAAAAGAGCATGTCTTTGTTCTACAGCGGATCTCCTACTGTCGGGGGTGCTGCCAGATTCCTTATTCAAGATCAGTTAGTGCCCGGTATAGAAATTCAACTGGGATCAAAAACCTCTAATAACTTTATTCAGAAAAAAGCTCAAAGCATGACTTTGCAAATGCTGATTGCATTGAATCTCAGTTGTCTTTAGGCGAGAGAGGTTCAATGTCTTGGTGCTTGAGTGGCTTGCTGTTTAATTTTTTCTCTAAAAGGAATTTGCTTTTTAAGAGCAGCTGCAATCATTTCTTCTTTTATTCGGTTCATGCTGATTAGCACATAAGGCTTTGGTAAAAATACAGGTTTTTGATTTTGTGCAATAATAGCTGCTTTTTGCAGATTTTTTTTTGAAAAATATTGCTCTATAAAAGAGAGAAAATCTGCATATTCTAGATTGCTTAAGGCTTTTTGCAGATTTTCATAATAGTTTAAATCTTGATAATAAAAAGCATTTCTGTTCAGCCTGCTAGCCAAATCGTCTAAATTTTGGGCCGGCTCTTTAAGAGCTATTAGTAAACTGTGCTTCAGCTCTTGAAAACGCTTTTTGGAAATTTTTTGTTCTAAAATGGCTGCCTTGGAAAAATTTTTCAGGAATTTCTGGCTTTTTTGCAATAGTTTTTCTGCTGCAAATGTATCGGATTGTAAAAGCAATATGGTATAAAGTTGGCTTTTAGTTTCTATGTCTTGCGTTTGGGCTATGTAGCCTACTTTTTCTTCGCTGCGCAGTTGATAGAAAAAAGCAGAGTTTAAAATAGAGTTGCTAAGCATTTGTAAAGCCCGTTTGGAGTAGGAAAATGCGCCTTGATCTATAATTAAACTCAAAGCTTGGCCTTGATTGCCGATAGGCCGATAAATAAGAAAAGATTGCTCAATTAAAGCAGCAGGTACGATTTCTTGCTTTTTTGCCGGTTTGAAATTCAATTGCTTTTGTACTTGTCTGGCTAAATTTAAAGCTTTTTCACTAGTTAAATTGCCAACTAAAATCCCTTCTAAAAAATTTTTCTGAAAAAGATTTTTAATGAAATATTGATACTTTTCATAGCTGATAGAAACTATTTTTTGCGCCAGAATATGGTCGGGATATTTTTTGATTAAAAGATAATGAGCTTCTTGTAAAGCTTGTTTCAAAGCTAGGTTTTTTTGACTGTTTTGATAATGTTTTAAAAGTTCTTTTTTGTGTTCTTGAAATGCAGTAGGGCTGATCTGAGCTAATTCTTTTGTATCTAAAAGTCGTTTTAAAAAAAGATCGGCTTTTTCAGAAAAGCCGGAAATAGTAAAAATTAATTTTAAATTTTTTTTGTCTAATCCAAAATCAATTCCTGCTAAAGCAGCCTCTTGAATTAGACATTCTTTTTCTTTTTGAAAATGGTAAATAAAAAGATCGGTTAAAAGAGCGCTTTCTACCGATTCATTAATCAAAGGTGAATAAAAATTCAAAGTAAAGTTGGTTTTAGGTTCCTGAATATTCGTGCTTTGCTGGAAATAAATTGATTGGTAAGCATTATCAATAATTTTAACAGGAGAGGGGTTTTCGATTTTTTCTAAAGACAGATCTTGAGGTAGAAAAGGATTCAAGTCAGGTAGATCAAAAGAAGCTTTTTGTTTCATAGATTTAGGCTTTTCCAGCCATTTTTCAGGAAAAGCAGTGAGAGCATATTGGCTTTGCATCCATTTTTCTTTAAATTGGGGCTTTTGATAGGTCTTAGAAAATTTGGCAATAACTTCAAAAAAACCATCTTGCAAATTCAAACTGTCTAAAACTTGTTTTAGCTTTTTTTGAGAATACGCAGAACTTAAAAAAGCTTTGTCCGGAAAGTTTTTTAGTTTTTCTTTTAAGAGCATGGAACTGTATTCCATAACTAGATCTTGCGGCTTCTGCCTGGATTGATAGCTGTATTCTAAAGCTTTTGTTCTGTTCATTTCTACAAATAGCTGTTGATTAATAGCATCTGTTTTAAGCTTTTTAAAAGCATCTTCTAAATAAGCCAGTATGGAGTTTATATTTTTAAGCCCATAGCTTGTCAGATTAAACTCTGCTGTAAAAAGTGCATGGTTCTTACCTAAAATCTGCTCGGAAAAAAGGCAATTTTTAATGAGTTGCTGTTTTTTTAAAATAGTTAAAAGACTGTGTTTGTCAGAGCGGTTTAAAATATAGCTTAAAAACTTTAAAGCAGAAGCGTCTTTGGCAAACTTTGGATCTACTTCCCACTGCACATTTAGTTTTTTCAGGTCCTTTAAAGGCTCTATATAAACAATCCGGCCTTTTTGTTTTTTTGATAAAAAAGGCAGATCAATAGAAAGACGTTGAAGATGAGAGTTTTTAAGATGGGAAAAGTTTTTTTCAATTAGACCAGCTGCTTTTTCTAAAGACAGATTAGTGTAAAATACCAGCGCCATCCGATTAGCGCTATAGTTGCTTTGATACCAGCTAAAAAGATCTTTTTGCGTAATCCGGGACAGAATTTCTTGACTGCCTATGTTAAATCTGTGATGGGGATGATCAGGATTTGCCAGTTCTTTTTCCACAAAAAAAATGCGCACAGAATCATTGGCCATATGCATTTTATATTCTTCATCCACAGCATGCAGCTCTTTGCTGACTGAGTCTTGTTTAAAAAGAGGAAAAATAAAAAAATCAGAAAATCTGCGCAGCGCTTCTTCAACACTTTGAGTCGGCAGATAAAAATAATAAACCGTTTCTAAAAAAGAAGTATAAGCATTGCGATTTCCATGGTGCGAGGCTAAAAAATTGCCAAAGTCGTCTTCGCGGGAAGGATAATTAGCACTTCCCTGAAAAAGCATATGCTCAACAAAATGCGCCATGCCGGGATATTTTTCAGGGTCGTCCCAAGAACCAGTATTTACAGCTAAAGCACAGGCTGAAATGTTTATTCGAGGATCAGAGATGATTAGAACTTTTAGATCATTGTTCAGTTTTAGCTTTAAAGTTTGAATGTCTTTAAGGGCAGGGTTTAAAATTTTTAAAGTAGATCGGTCTTCGACTTTTGTAAACCCCCAGGCTTTTGCAGATATAAATAATAAAAGAAAACTGCCAAACAAGAAAACAAAACTTTTGTTAATTTGTTTGTTACAATTAAATATAGAAAAAAAAATCACGGTTTAATCCTTTGATATGCTTGCTTGACAAGATTGAAAATTTTATCTGCCCTTTTTTTCCTTTTTTCTTTTTTATTTGGGATTTTATCAAATAGGCTCATGTCAAATTCTTTTTCAAAAAAAGCTCTAATAGGCGCAAAGGCAATTTTTCGTTGCTCTCCCAGCTCTTTTTGGGTCGTTTCAGGAGGCGGCAGAAGATCATAAGTATATAAGGCCAGCGGGTAAAAATGGGCCTTCTTTAAAGATTTTTTGGCCATTAAATAAAAAATCTCTATGCTTTGCGGATCAAAAGACGCCAGCTCAATTTCTCCTCTCCGGTTTTTGCGGTCTCTGCCCCCGCTGGGCGCTACATAAATGATATGCCCGCCTTCTGATAACAAAGAGAGCATTTTTTGCATGGTCTTTTGATTGTGTAGCTGTTTCAAATGCTTTTTCTCAGGAGGATAATTTATATATTTTTTGGAATAGATGCATAAAAGATCGCATCCCATGGAAAAAGGAATAGCTAAAGGATCTGTAATGACTCTTTCTCCGGCAATATAGATGATTTTTTCTCCAATTTCCGGAAAAGATTTTTCTAAAAGAATGGATAAAGCATGCGGATCGCTTTCAGTTTGATGGTTTGCTAATAAAATCACATTCTCATTCTTAATAAGCCGGTTTTTAATGGATGCTAAATTTTCCTTTCCCAGAATGTAAGAGTTTTTCCGGTCAATTAACGGCCGGATAAAATTCAAACCGAATTGGTAGTAGTTGAAAGGTTTTTGGATCTTTTTATGATAAAGCTCAAATCGATAAGGACTTTGAGCCTGTTTTTCAGCTTCCTTTAAAAAGATTAAAAAAAGCTCCAAAATTTCTGCCGTTGGCTTTTTTAGCTTTAAAGCTTTTAAATAAGAGTCGTAAAAATCTTTTAAATACCGGCTGTATTTTTGGGGTAGCTTGTTTTTTTTTTCTAAAGCCAGAAGCTTTTTTAAAAATAAGTTTTCCATCAAACTTCCACTTTTTTGTGATTTTTGACATTGATAATGTTGAAATCATTTAAGTGAATGTTTTCAGAGGCTTCAAACTCCAAATCCCCCCTTCTTTTTTTGAATATCTTTTCTAAATAATTGCGATCTTCAATTTTTAAATAGTCTAAAAGACTCTTATGTACCACGATTTTTAAATGTTTTAAATTCTTGGCTAAAAGAGCCTTTTTTAAAGCCCTTTCAATTTCAATAGAAGTGCTTTCTAAAGATTTAATAGATCCCAGCCCCGAACAATAAGAACAATTAGTATGGATAGTTTGATGCAGTGATTCACGGTTTCTTTGGCGCGTCATTTCCACCAGCCCAAATTCGCTCATGCCTAGAATTGTGCATTTGGCAGAGTCTTCTTTCATACACTCTTTGAGCTTTTCTAAAACCCGCCTTTTGTTTTTTCTTTGGCGCATGTCAATAAAGTCGCAAACAACCAGTCCGCCGATATTGCGCAAACGCATCTGACGGGCAATCTCTTCGGCTGCTTCTAAATTAATGCGTACCAGCGTTTCTTCTAAATTGCGGTTGACTTTATTTTGTAGACTGCGGCCAGAGTTGACATCTATAGTAAATAAAGCCTCGGTTCTGTCAAAATAAAGATAGCCTCCTGAATTGAGAAAAACTTTGTGTTTAAGCGCTTTGTCAATTTCTTTTTCTACATCGAACCTTTCAAAAATAGGAATTGCATCACGATAAAATTCAATTTTTAAAGCGTGCTCTTCGGCAAAAGGGCGATAAATTTTTTGGGCATATTGGTAAGTCGCATAGTCGTCGATTAAGATTCTATCAAGTTTTTTGTTAACCGCTGTCATAACGGCACGTTTGATTAAATCAGATTCTTCAAAAAGTAAAATAGGCTCTTTGGCCTTATGAAATTTTTCTACAATTTCATGCCATTGCTCTAAAAGATGAGTAGCTTCCTGAATTAACATCTCCTGGGTTGCCTGGCTTGATGCCGTACGGCAGATCAGCCCCATGTCCCCAGGAAGTTCAAAAGCGCGGATCATTTTTTTTAGACGCTCTCTGGCTGAGGAACCTTCTATTCTGCGGGATACCCCCCGATGCGGCGTGTTGGGCAGCAGGACTAAATATCTGCCAGCTAAGGAAATGTTCGAGGTCAGCCGGGCGCCTTTGCTGCCAATTGCTTCCTTGACCACCTGTACTAGAACCGGCTGGTTTATTTTTAAGATGCGGGTAATGTCTTCTTTGGCATTTTTATTCCCGCCTATCGACGGCGGTTTGTTTTCAAAATCAAAATCCATATCGAAAAGCTCTTCAAATTTTTTAGAGTTTTCTAAAATGTCGCTAATATGGATAAAACCATTTTCATTTTCTGCAATATTAATAAAAGCAGACTGGATGTTGTGTAGAATATTGGTGACTTTGCCACGGTAAATATTGCCAGTAATCTGACGGGATTTTTTCCTTTCGATAATTAAGTCTTGTAATTGACCGAAAAGGAGCAGTGCATAACGCCGCTCCTTTGATTCTATGTTTAAAAGAATCTCTTTCATGATAAAAATTAGCCTCTTTTATTTTTCCTTATAATAGGCTAAAAGAGATCTTTTTTAAACAGATTTTAAGCTTGTCGGGTTAAATAGACAGTTTTTATTTTAATCGGCTTAAAATATTTCCTAATCACCTTTTTGGCCGTTTCTACATCAAAACATTTACAGGAAAAAATATCTATATAAGCTTCTCCTGTAGCATCCACAAAATGGCCGGTAATGGAAGAAGTTTCAATTAGCTGGATCAATGAATAGCCGGTGGTTTTGCCGGAGCCAAACCAAACAACAGTCGGTTCTCCATAAGCCTTCATATCTATTCTATCAACTAAATTTTTAATAAAATTTTTTAAAGTTTTTTCAGAAGTGACCGCTGCTTTATCACAGCCTGTACAATCTAATATTAAATGATAGCCCCAATATTCATTATCCTGGGGAACTGCCTTAGAAGCAGTAAACGCACTGCTTGTAAATAAAGATGCCAAAATAAAAAAAATAGATAAAAGAAATTTTCTCATTTTTTTTCACCGTACTTAAAAAAGTTTTTCATTTTTTCGAGTTTGTTGGTTGCTATTAAATGCATAGCTTCTTTTGCTCCGGCTACAAATGATTCCGGAGTAGAATAGCCATGGCATTTGACAATTACTTTATCCAGCCCACATAAAAGCGCTCCTGGATATTCTGCATAATGCAGGCTTTTGTTCAGTTCCTGCAAAAATTCATCATTGAGATTTTGCAAACGACTTAAAATAAAGTTTGTAATGCCTTCTGCTGTTTTTAAGAAAACGTTTCCAGTAAAACCCCCTGTTACCAGCACATCAAGCGGACTTTGGAAAACTTCTTTGCCTTCAATGTTGCCAATAAATTTAAAATGCTTTAAATCCGCTGTTTTTCTTAGGTCTAAATAGGCTTTTTTTATTTCCGCAGTGCCTTTTTTAGCCTCGGAACCGATGTTTAAAAGACCTACAATCGGCTTTTTAATCCCACAGGCTTTTTGATAGGCTATCCCTAAAAGAGCAAATTGAATCAGATGTTTGGCTCTAATATTAACGTTGGCACCAACATCCAAAACAGCCATCTTTTTGGTCTCTGTTGGCATTAAAGCCAAAAGAGCCGGCCTTGACAGGCTTTTGAACATAGGAAGATACACTTTGGCTAAAGAAACTAGCGCTCCTGTATTGCCAGCAGATACCAAAGCATCAATCCGCCCCTCTTTTAAAAGACGCATGCCAATGGCCATGGAAGACTTTTTTTTGCGCCGGATTGCAAATAGGGGATTGTCCTCCATAGTAATCGAATCAACAGCTACGCAAAAAGAAAAAAACCTTTTATTCAGTTTTTTAGCAGAAGCAAATACTTTTTTTTTAAAATCAGAGGTGGCTATGAATACTAAATGCACAGGCTCTTTTCTTTGAAAAAGAAAAGAACTTTGACAAATCGCTTTTAAAAGCACCTCCGGCGGAGTATCGCTGCCGAGAAGATCTATGCCAATTTTAATCATTCTGAGTTTTTAATCACGCTTCGTTTGTTGTAAAAACCGCAAGATTTGCAAATATGATGTGGCAGCACTGGCTCTTTGCAATTTGAACAGTTAGCTAAATGTTTGGGTTTTTTTGCCATGTGAGCGCGTTTTTTACCAGTTCTGGCTTTAGAATGACGATTGCGTGGTACTGCCATTTTCTATTTCTCCTTAAAAGAAATTTTTATATTTTTATAGATATTTTTTTAATATAAATTTAATTACAATTTACTAAAAGAAAAGTATACAATTTCTAGTCTTTTTTTAGCCTACATTTTTCCATATTCTTACTTTCTGGGCAATAAAGATCGTGGTTTTAAATAAATATTTAATATGTAAAACAGGGATTTTTTGTCTAAAAATATTTTAATTTGACTTAGAACAGAAAACAGTTGCTTGTAGAGTTTTCTGTTTAAAAAGAATTTTTTTGATTTAATGCTAAAATAGTTTCTGCTGCATTTAGCGTCTGTTCTTTTTTTAAGCTTTTTTTAAGCCCTTGACAGGCTTTTTTGATTTTTGCCTGATAAATAGGATCGGTTAAGAGTCCGTTTAATTGCACAGTTAATTTTTCCTCTGTGAAGTTAGGGCCGTAAAGCTCCGGAAAAATGAGTTTGTTTTGCAAAATATTGACCAAACAATAAAAAGGCAGATCTATTTTCAGCATTTTCCTAGCCATGAAAAGCTCTAGTTTGCGAATGCGGTAAGTGACTATCGTCGGAATTTCAAAAAAAGCCAGCTCTAAATTAATTGTGCCTGATTTGGCAATGGCCATGTCTAGTTTAGACATAATCTGATAATGATCAGAAAAGAAAATATAAGAAACAGGATGTTTGTTTTTATCATGCCTAAGATAATATTTTCTAACTAGCTCTTTGACGGTCTTTTCAAACTTTATGTGAGCCAGGGAAACAAATAAATGAAAAGGCTTTTTTACAAAAGCCTTTTTTAAAGCTTTTAACTGCAAAGGTAAATTTAATAAAATTTCTTTTTCCCGACTGCCGGGAAAAAGTCCAATCCAAAATTGATCTTTTTCTTTTTTATAACCAGTGCTGTTTAGATTTTGTAATTTGGGTCCTTCCGCTTGGGATAAAATTAAATGCTTTTCGATATGTTCTAGAAGAGGATGGCCTACATATTGCACTTTGAGCTCTTTTTGAGACAGGCCGTTTTTTTTATTGCCAAAATAATTCTTTAAAAACCTTTTCTCAAAAGGAAAAAGCGTTAAAAGTAGATCTAAATTTTTTTGCATCCATTTAATCCGCCCTTCTCCATGGGCCCAGACTGTAGGACTGACATAATGGATCAATTTCCCTGAAAAGCCCTGTTTTTTAAGGGCTTTTTCCAATCTTAAATTAAAACCTGGATAATCAATTAAAACTACTGTTTTGGGCTGATGCTTTAAAAGCCAGCGCTTGGTTTTAAAAAAATGGAAAAATAGGCGGGGAATAGCTAGCAAAACATCCAAAAAACCCATAGTCTGTAGTTTTTCCATCGGGAAAAATAGTTCTGGCTGTTCTTTTCTCATGCGGGGACCGGCAACCGCTTTAATAGTAAGAGACGGGTTTTTGGCTTTTAAATCTTGAATTAGCTTTTCCCCTAGAAAATCCCCGCTGTCTTCGCCTGCTAAAATAAAAAAATCAATTTTTGTTTCCATGTCTATTTCTTTCTGCGTTTGTGTGTGCTTCTTTTTTTACCTTTTTGTAATGGATGCTTTTGCTGATATTCAATATAGGCCTCATGCCATTTAGCATAAATAGCAATTAATTCTTTATCTAAAGAAGATCTTAAATGAAATAATTGAAAAGCTAAAGGGAATAAGGGATCGCGAGGAGGATGCGCTTTTTTATATGGCTTTGCTTGCAAAGGGGTAAAACGGAATTGGTTTACAATAATACTGAGCATTTTAGCTTTTAAATTACGCGATATTAAAAAGAAAGGCGAAAAAATCTGGGTTATGATTTTTTTGGCGTGATTATAAATCAAACCTAAATGCATTTTATCTTTTTTGGCAGCTTCTTTGACTTTTTTTTCTATTATTGGAAATACCAACAAAGTTACTAATGTCGCTCTTTCCAAACTGTCTTTCCCATGCTTTAAAATAAATTTGTCCGCCTCATGGATTAATTTTAATACGGAAAGATCGGTTTTTAAAAATTTAGAGATCTTAAGCAATAAAAGATCTAAAAGACCGGATTCATATAACAATTTAAAAAATTTAGCTCCCGCTCCGCTTTTTAACATGCGGAAAAGCTCTTCTAAAATACGCGCTTGTGAGCTTTTGACAATTTCTTTTTTGCATTTTCTTAAAGCCGCCAAGGTATTTGGTTCTATTTTAAAATTAAAACGGGCTTTGAATTTTAAAAGACGGATCATCCTCACCGGATCCTGTCTAAAACGTTTTACCGGATCTCCAATAGTTTTCAAAAGCTTTTTCCTGGCGTCTTTGACTCCTCCGATATAATCCAGGATTTCTTTTTTTTTCGGATCATAGAATAACCCATTAATGGTAAAATCCCTTCTAACAGCATCTTCTTCCGCTGTGCCCCATCTATTGTCCGAGGTGATCAGCTCTTCCGAAGCTGCATCTCCCGAACGGAAAGTGGCCACTTCTAAAATTTTGGGGCCAAAACGGATATGGGCCAGACGAAATCTTTTGCCTATTAAAAAACAGTTTCTAAAAAGTTTTTTGATCTCTTCAGGCCTGGCCGAGGTAGATATGTCAAAGTCTTTGGGTACTTGCTTTAAAAGTAAATCCCTCACACCGCCTCCGACAAGATAGGCTGTAAATCCATGATCAGTCAGCTTTTGAATCACAAAAACAGCATCTTTATCAATATGGTGAGGTTCTATTTTATGTTCTTTAAATGAATATATTTTAGGTTTCACTCGACCTGCTAAATTAGAGGGTTAAAAGTGTCTTTCTATAAAAAAAAATCCTAGGCAAAAAAAGCTAAAAAGTCAAGATAGCGGTTTTTTTAGCAGCTTTAATTTTTGTTTTTTAATTTTTAAATTTTTCTTTATTTAAAATAGCAAAATCGTTACAAGAAAAATTAAGATAGACTATATTTAGGAGAAAAATTTATGAACTCTTTTAATATTAGAGCATTAGCTTTAACTTCAGGCATTACTTACGGCCTGTGCTTAATGCTGCTTTCTTGGGCTGCTTATTATGGCTGGGGAGAGCGCATGGTTACTTTTTTTGCAGATTTTTATACTGGATATGAAGCCACCTTTTCCGGAAGCATTATCGGCGCTATCTGGGGTTTTGTCGTTGGTATTGTTTTTGGTGTGATTTTTGGTGCTTTATATAACCATTTTGCTAAAAAGTGTAAGAAAAAATTGTTTTAAGTTTTAAGCTTTTTAAAACTGGATTTAATTTTATCAAGATTAAAAAAGCTGTCTGTTTTTTCAGACAGCTTTTTTTTGTTCACAAAAGTAAACAGCTTTTTAAGCTGAACTCTCTCATTTTTTGCCTTTGAAAAGAAAAAGCTTGGCCAATATTGTTTTTGAAAGTAGGCTATATTTTAAGTCAAAAAAAGATAAAGTAAAAATATTTTAATTAGGGAGGAAGATTAATGGCGAAAAAGCTGTATTTTAGATACGGTACAGTAGGCAGTGCAAAAACGCTGAATTTATTGGCCGTTGCTCATAATTATCGCCAGCAGGGTAAAGAAGTATCTTTGTTAAAGCCTAAAATGGATACCCGGTTTGGTAAAGATTGTATCAAGTCTAGAGCCGGTTTAGAAATGACAGCTGATTTTTTGATTGCCCCTGATACGAATTTGGATGTGCAGGCCTTTAAAGGCGTTAGCTGTATTTTAGTCGATGAAGTACAGTTTTTTTCTTCCAAACTTATTGATCAGCTAAGGGATATTACTTTAACCTTGAACATTCCCGTAATTTGTTATGGCCTGAGAACTGATTTTAAATCCCAGCTGTTTCCGGGAGCTAAAAGATTGATGGAATTGGCAGATTCGATTGAAGAAGTTAAGTCCACCTGCTTTTTTTGCGATCGCAAATCTATTTTAAATTTAAAACATGTTAACGGAGTAGCAACCGTTGACGGCCCTTCTATTCAATTAGGAGCGGAAGAACTTTATTATCCTGCTTGCTATAACTGTTATAAAGAACAGCTGGAAAAAGCTAAGTCTGTAAAAAAAGAATGCTACGTTTCTTAAAAGAACTTTTTTAGGATTTTTTGGTTTTTTTGTAAAAAAATCTCTTTCCAATAATAGCGGTCTAAAAGTCCAACAGTGCTTTTATGTAAGATTAAATGCGCCATAAAAAGAGCTTCAATGCTGGAAAGTCCTTTTGCAGGATCTGAACAAAGGGTTTGTTTGCGGGGATATGCTGTTTTTAAATTATAAGGCAGTCTGCGTTTTTGTAAGCAAAGGCCTAGTTTCTGTTGCATGCTTTGGGCATAGCGCCAAGTTGCATCTATTAAAAAGAGACCCCTTTTAGCATCTTTTATACTGAGCTCTTTTATCCCTTCTAAGCTTAAAAGCAAATAATTGTCTAGATTGGGCAAATGATCTTTTGGATAAGAAAAAAAATAAAGATCAGCCCTGTTTTCTAAGCCGGAAAGTGAGCATTTTTTTAAATTTTCTTTTTTGTGCCGCCAAATTATAGTAGGAAGAAAATCAGACATAATTTAAATAAGAGTTAAAAGTAATTTTTCTATATTATAACAGAAGATGGGTTTTTTATGGTTAAGTTATGGACAGTCTTATTAACTCTTAGCTGTGTTTTACTTTGCGCTGAAAAGATAGTTTGGCATTCTTCTTTGGAAGAAGCACAGCAGATAGCTGAAGTAGAAAATAAAAATCTTTTTCTGTATTTTACCGGTTCAGACTGGTGCCCTTGGTGCAAAAAAATGCGGACAGAGATTTTGGAAAATGAGGCGTTTGAGAAAATAGCCTCTTCTTTATTTGTGTTTGTTTTGGTAGATTTTCCAAAACATAATTATTTGAGTTCTTCTGAACAAGCACAAAATGAAAATTTAAGACAGCAATATGCCGTAGAAGGATTCCCAATGGTTGTTTTGGTGGATAATAATTTGGAATTCATTTCCATTTTAGGCTATCTGCCAACAACAGGAACTAAATATGCCAAGCACTTAAAAAGATTGCTTTCTGAATATAAAAATGAGAGCTTTTCCTATGATATCGACAAACTCTCAGAAGAAGAAAGGCAGAAAATTTATCAAAAAGCCAGAAGTCTGGGTAGTGTTATAGAAGATTATAAACAGGCTCCTTTAACACTTAGCGAAGATCCGTTTGCCCATTTGCAAGAATATAATCTTTTACTCAATGATTTTAATGAAGAGGTCCTCAGCTCGGCAGGCGCTTGTTTAAAAGAAGCACTTTCCAGTTTTTTGAAAAAACGGCAAACAGAAAAATCAGAAAAAGCTATTTCCCCTCTGATAGAGTATATCAGAAATTTTGGCGGCAAGGATAAAAATCATGTCTGGCAAATCGAAATGCTGATCTCTCAGTTTTTTTATCAGCAGGGAGACTTGGATAAAGCTCTTGTGCATGCCAAAGCCTGTTATAAAGCAGCACCTTTGGTTTTAAGAAAAGATCTGGCAGAAGCAATTGTTTTTCTAAAAAAACAGCTAAAAAATAGTTAGCGGTAAGAGGAGATTTGTAGAAGCTCTTTGGGAATTTCCATTAAAAATCTAGACGGCGCAGTGGCCACCATACCGCCTGCCCTTCTACGGTTTTGGGCCATGGATAAAGACAGATGCTCCATTGCCCTGGTCATGGCCACATAAAATAGCCGCCTTTCTTCTTCTATGCCGAAATCAGTCTGGTTTTTTTCATGGGGCAGGATATGGTCTTCCAAACCGACTAAAAAACAGGCTCTGAACTCGAGGCCTTTAGAACTATGAAAAGTCATCAGCTGCAGTTTGTCTTTCGTTTGGTTCTCCGGCTTGAATAGATTTTGCTTGGCCAATGCAGTAGTAGCAATAAAATCAGCTAAAGAAGGATTTTCTTGCGTATCTTCATATTGAGCAAGCGCATTAATGGCCTCTTCAACGTTTTCCCATTTGAAAATCTCTCCCTTTTCACTTTTGATATCTTCTTTGATTGCCTGACGGTAGTTGATTTTCTCTAAAAACCATTTTAGGGTTTTATATAGAGGGGTTTGTTTGGCGGAAAAATATTTTTTAGCATCTTCTATAGCCTGCACAAATTGCTGAATGCCTAAAACAGTTTTTTTCTGCAGAGAAATTTTTTCAGCTTTTAAAATTAGCTGTAAAGCTTGGTAGAAAGAGCAGTTTTCTTTTTTTGCTGTTTGAGAAATGCTCTCTAAAGTTTTATTCGAGATGCCGCGTCTTGGCACATTAATAATACGCAAAAGCGCTTCCCGGTCTCGAGGATTAACAATCAGCCTTAAATAGGCGACTATGTCCTTGATCTCGTTTCTGTCAGCAAATTCCGTGCCGCCGAATACTTTGTAAGGAATCCCTCTTTTCCAGAAACCGTTTTCTTGCCAGCTGACATTCATTAAAGCCATTTCCAACTGCCGGGATAGGGCGTTTGAACGATAAAGTACTGCTATATCTTTAAATTTCAAATTTTCCATTTGCTTGAGCTGAACAATTTTTTTGGCTATAGCCTCAGCCTCTTCTTTATCGGTCGGGGCGTGAAAAAGACAAATTTTTAAGTCTTTGGTTTTTTGGCTCCATAATTTTTTTTTATGACGCCCCCGATTATTGGCGATCACAGCATTGGCAGCTTTTAAAATATAAGCAGCAGAACGGTAATTTTGCTCTAGCTTGATAATCTGATCGGCATTGAATTTTAAAATATGGGAAATTTCAGCCCCCCTGAAAGCATAAATCGACTGATCGTCATCGCCGACGACGCAGAGATTATTGTATTTTTCTGCCAGCTTTTGCGCTATTTTATATTGAATAGGGGAGGTGTCTTGATATTCATCAATCATAATATAACGGTATTTGTCCTGGTATTTTTGCAGGACATCCGGGAATTTTTCTAAAAGTTCATAGGCCAGGGTTAGCAGACTGTCAAAATCTAATGCATTGTAAGCTTTAAGCGTCGAGTTGAAATTGTCCAACAGGCCTTGGTAAAAGGTTTGCTCGGATGGCTTGAATTTTTCAAGATAACTTTTGCCCTTGTTTTGAGCTTCCGATAAAATTGCCATAATCGGTTTTAAAGGAGGTAGCTCTTTAGTAGATATCTGGAAAGAATCTTTTAAAATGTTTTTGATCAGCCGCTCAGTATCTTGTTCATCATAGATAGTAAAATGGTTATTATATCCGCCTAGCTTTTCTATTTCTTTTCTAAGCAGCATCAGACAAAAACTGTGAAAAGTACTCAAACAGGTTTTTTTAGCAGCTTGGATCGGCACGAGAGTTTTTAGCCTGTCGCGCATTTCTTTAGCTGCTTTGTTGGTAAAGGTCAGCCCTAAAATCGAGGTCGGATCAATGGAGCAGTTTTGAATAAGATGGGCTATGCGATAGGTAATAACCCTGGTCTTGCCAGAACCCGCTCCCGCCAAAACTAAAATTCTGCCATTGGTTAATTGAACAGCTTTTAATTGCTCTTGGTTAAGTTGGAAATTCGGCATTCTTTAATTTTTTTTTAAACTCTTGAAGAGCTTTTTTGATTTCTTGAAAAATAGCTGTTTTAGCTGCCGGTTTGGGCATGATATTAATTTCTACAGCAGGAAAATCTTTTGCCTCTAAACGATAAGCCTCCCGGATCAGCCTTTTAAAACGGTTGCGCTCGTGCGCTTTGCCAAATTTTTTTTTGACGCTAAGGCCAAGCTTGCTTGTTTCAGCAGCCCGATAATTTGCATAGAATAAAAAACAGTTAAATCTATTTTTTGCTTGATAAAGACGGCTAAATTCCGCCCTTTTTAAAAGCCGCATGCTTTTTAAAAATTTCACCTAGAAAGTACCTTGCGCCCTGCTTTACGTCTGCGGGAGAGGATTCTTTTGCCCCCTTTGGTCTTCATTCTTTGGCGGAATCCATGGGTTTTTTTACGCTTGCGCTTGCATGGCTGATAAGTACGTTTCATCTTTGTCTCCGGTATTTTTGACCTTTAAATTTATTTTTGAATTTTGTTTAAAACTGCTTATAGCATAGGCAAAAGAATCAAAAGCCGCAAGTTATTTTCACTTGAAAAGAAAATTGAGTTTAGACTATAAGTAATAAGTACAATTTAACAAAAAGGCATTTTTAAAATGAAAACTAAAGCTTCTGTTAAAGCAGATCCTTCGAAAGGCGATATTATCGTCCGCCGCCGCGGTCGCGTTTATGTAATTAATAAAAAAGATCCTAATCGCAAACAAAGACAAAAAGGCCCCGCCCGCAAAAAATAAATTTAATTTTTAGAGGAAACAATGTCCAAAAAATCATCCGTTGAAAAACAGAAAAAAAGAGAAAGACTAGTCAGAAAAAACTGGGAAAAACGTCAGCACTTGAAAAAAATTATTTTAAATATGAACCTTCCTGATGAAGAGCGCATGCAAGCAGTTGATAAACTAAACTCTATGAAGAAAAATTCTTCTCCCATCAGATTGCGTAACCGCTGCTCTCTAACCGGACGCTCTCGAGGCTTTTTAAGAAAATTTAAAATGTCCAGGATCTGTTTTCGCGAAATGGCTTCCAAAGGCATTATTCCGGGAATTACTAAAGCGTCTTGGTAAAAGCATTTTTGATTTCATTGATCTCTTGCAGCTTTCGCCAATCAGCCATTTGATCATGCCAAAGATAAGTGGAAAATTGAATTTTACCCTTTTTATACTCTTCAAATAATTTTTGTAGGCTCATCGGGCCAATTGCCTTTTCCTGGCCGTTTAAGTAATACCACAAATATTCATTATGAGGGATGTAAGCAAAATTGGGCGGAGGCGGAGGAGCTTGTTTTTGCAGGTTGTTTTTAGCTCTCATATAGTTCAGAAAAACTAAAGTTAAAAGACTGAAAATACCAAAGAAAAAACCGGATAAAAACCAAGTATAGGGATTGCGACAGCTTTTTTTTGCTAAAAAAGAACAAATAAAAGCAAATAGAAAACTGGCTAAAAAAATTGTTTTTTGATCGATTATTATCATATTGTCTTTCCATTTTAGCCTTTTTTGCCTTTTCTGAAAAGCATGCGGCCGTTAAAATTAAACTGATTTATTTGATAGGCAGATTTGTCAGCGACCCTCCGTCTAAAGACGGAGGCTTGGAATACAACCCTAGCTGACTAGTCTAAGCCCTGCGTGAGGACTGCGAGTCTGTAAAAGGACTACGTTGGATAGGTCACGACACCCTGGGATGCTCCTCAAGCCCTGCGAGGACTGCGAGTTCCCTGCTCTGTCGTTAGTGGCTAAAAGCTCTAAGAGGTAGGAGCGGTGCTGCTAACTTAAAAAGCCCATCCAACATTGAAGAAGAGGAACTTACTGGTTTTTAGATTCCAGGATGGCTTTATATTATTTTAGCCATCGTAAAAATCTAAATTTAATAGGAGTCTAAAAGTGTTAGTTTTCGTGCTTAGCAAACAAGGAAATTTGCTAAGGACTTTTTAAGGCGAGCTATAAAAAAATAAAACTGCTGGAAAAAGCAAAAACATTATTAACCACAACGGGAGGCGGTGTTTCTTCCTCATGTTTAAAGACTTAGTCTTAAAGGCAGGGATATCCACGCCGTCATTTTTTTGATGAATAAAAAAAAAGATAGTTTTTTAGGTTTGAATAAAAAAGATTTTCAGCTTCCCGATACTTCTTATGTCTGGGATATAGAAACTAAGGTTTTTCAAGGGATTATTTTGCAGTGCCTTTTACAAATAGACGGTATCGGTTTGATCGGTGGCGGATTAATCGATAATTTGTTAGGAGTGGAAAGCGATCGCTTTAAGGGGATTTATGTCGAACAGGATGAGGATAAACATTCTGTTTTGGTCAAAGTAGAACTGAATATTTTATACGGCGTTTCCATTCCAGAAAAAGCTGAAGAGATTCAAAACAAAATTGCCGAAGAAATTGCCGATGTGACTTCTTTGCATGTGGCTCAGGTGCATGTAGTTTTTAAAAATTTAATCCATCACCAGCATAGTAAGATTATTCCCGAAGAAGAAAAAGAAAAAACAGATTATAATCAGGTGTTTTAGACAAAATTGCTAAAAAATAAAAACAAATATGCATAGAAAAAACCTGTTTCAAACAGTTTATTTAAGCTTTAGTTTTTTGCTTTTTACATCAGGAGCATTGCTTAGTTTCCTGTTTTATCAAGAAAGCCTAGCCGAACATTTGGCTAAAATTATTTCTCAAAAACGGATCCTGTTTGCCAATTTTGGCCTGATTTTAGTCTTTTTAAGCCTGGTTCTTTTAAGAGGGCTTTATCAGCTTTCTAAATCAACTGCCTTACGAGTGAATGTGCCGGGAGTAGTGGTCGAAGCATCTCCTGAATTGATTTCTAAAGTCTTGGAAAAAAAACTGGGTTTTTTGTTTGGCACCAGACCTTTTACTTTTCAAACCCGCATTGAAGACGATTATTTGGAAGTTACAGTCCACGTGCCGGGAATGGAAAAAAAACAGCATGATCTTTTTTTTAAGAAATTAAAAAAAGAAGTTAGATCGGTTCTAAAAAAACATTTTTTTTATAAAAAAGATTTTCAGTTAGCTATTTTATTTAAATAATTTTAAAAACTTTAAGAAAACTGCCGGAAAAAGTTGTGGATTTTTTCAGCATCTTTTTTTTGAATTTTTGCTACTTTTTGTAATTCTTCCTTGGATGCTTTTTTGATCTGATTTAAACTTTTGAAATGTTTTAAAAGCTTTTGTTTTTTGATTTTTCCAATGCCGGCAATATCATCAAGCAGGCTTTTTTCCAAACTTTTACTTTTCAGCCGGCGGTAAAAAGAAATTGCTGCCCGATGGGCTTCATCGCGGATCTTCTGTAAAAGAAAAAGAGCAGGAGACGAAGGATCTATTAACAGGGCTTGTTTAGCGTGGGCTAAAAAGACTTTTTCTTTTCTCAGGCCTTTATCATGGCGGGCCTGCTCTTTGGCCAGGCCTATAACATCGACAGTAGCAATTTTTAGCTCTTTTAAGACTTGCAAAGCTGTTGTTACATGGGTTTTGCCACCGTCCAAAAGCAGCAGATTGGGTATTCGCTGATCTTGGGATTGGTTGTTTTCTGCTGCGCTTAGTTTGGAAAAATATCTGAAAATTACTTCTTTTAGAGCATTAATATCGCCAGGTTTTGCTGTTTTGATTTTAAATAATTTTTGAAGCTTTTTTGTGCCGTTTATAAAAGTAATTAAAACCGCTACTCTTTGCGTTTCAGATAAATGAGAGGCATCGAAAACTAGAATGCTTTGAGGGAAATGGCTTAATTTTAAAATATCCTGCAGATTCAACAGCCATTTTTCATTTAATGATTTTTGCTTTTTTTCTCTTTCAAAAAGGCTTTTGGCATTGGCATTGGCCATTTTTATAGCTTTTAATTTTAGGCCTTTTTGAGGATAGTTCAGTTTGATCTTGGTTTTAATAGTTTTGGAAATGATGGCTTGAATATTTTTTTTGTTGTTTAGATTTTCCGGCAGAAAAACTGTTTTCGGCGGTTTTTTTTTCAAATAGTACTGCAAAATAAAATTCTCTAAGGTTTCTTCTACATTTTTGAGGTAAAAAGAAAAAGAAAAATGCTCGGAGGCTATAAGTCTCCCTTCGCGGTAGCTGAGAATGGCAATGATAATTTCATTTTTTTGAGTAAAATAGCCAATAGCATCACTATTGGCAAAAGCTAAATTTTCAACATTTTGAATTTCACAGATATGCTTGATTCGGTTGATCAGATCTAAAGTATTTTGCGCTTTTTCATATTCTGTTTTTTGAGAAAAAACTTGCATTTGCCCTTTTAGCTCTTTTAAGAGCTTTTTATTGTGGCCTTTTAATAGCTCGGATGCTTGCTTGATATGTTTTTGATATTCCGCCTGGCTGCATTTACCTGTACAAGGAGCCAGACATTTTTTAATGTCATACAAAAGGCAGGGCCTTTTTCTAGAAGCAAACTCACTGTCGGAGCATTGGCGCAGAGGAAAAAGTTTTAAGATCAAATGCAAAATATGCCTGGCCGCTTTAGCATTAGTATAAGGTCCGAAATAATGCGCTGGACTGGAAGTTTTTTGTTGGGGATATTTTTTGATTCTAACAATTTTAATGGCCGGCCATTTGTGGGCTGTGATCATTAAAGAGACAAAAGTTTTATCATCTTTCAAGAGCAGATTGTATTTGGGCTTTTCTTTTTTGATCAGATTGTTTTCTAAAATCAAGGCTTCTTTTTCATTTTCCACCAATATAGTTTCAATTTCTGTAACCTGTTTGATCAGATAAGGCACTGTAGCCCGGCTGTCATGGTCTGAGAAATATTGCTTGAGTCTATTTTTTAGATTTTTAGCCTTGCCAATATAGAGTACTCTGCCGCAGGCGTCTTTCATAATATAAACACCGGCGGAGGAGGGGTAGGAAAGTAGCTTTTTCTGGGAAAACAGCATTTTTCTGAATTTAGTGGCCTTATAAGTAATTATTTTTGATTTTGAACTTCTTTTTTTATCTCTATTAATTTTTGAAAGGCTTCAATAGGGGTTAGCTTTTCAATGTCCAATTGTTTGATATGATGAATTAAAGAGCCGGTTTTTGTTGTTGTCCGGTTAACAGGTTTGTCAAAAAATGACATTTGATCGACTTCTAAAAGTTTTTGGGAAGAAACATTTTGCGCGGCTTTTCTTTTCTTTTCTAAAATTTTTAGTTTTTGTTTGGCCAGTTTTAAAGCAGTTTTAGGTAGCCCTGCCAAACGCGCGACGTGCAGGCCATAGCTTTTATCTGTACCGCCTTTGACAATTTTACGTAGAAAAACAATGCCGTTTTCAGTTTCTTCCACAGCTACCTGATAATTGATAGCGCCTGAAATTTTTCCTTCCAGCTCCGTCAGCTCTGAATAATGGGTAGCAAAGAGGGTTTTTGCTTTTTTCTCAGGCTGGGTTAATAAAAATTCGGCAATTGCCCAGGCAATAGCTATGCCGTCATAAGTCGATGTGCCCCTGCCGATTTCATCTAGAATAATTAAAGACCTGTTCGTAGCATTGTTTAAAATATTGGCAGCTTCGCTCATTTCTACCATAAAGGTGGATTGTCCGCGGATCAGATCATCAGAAGCTCCAATCCGGGAAAAAACTTTGTCGACTAGGCCGACCGTAGCTTTTTTGGCAGGCACAAAAGAGCCCATTTGCGCCATAATAACAATTAAAGCTGTCTGGCGCAGATAGGTAGATTTGCCTGACATGTTAGGTCCGGTGATGAGATACAGCTGGTTTTCTTCCCCGTCTAAAAAAACATCGTTGGGGATAAATGGCTCTAAAAAAGAAGCCGCTTCAATAATCGGATGGCGACCTTCTTTGATATCTATAATATCAGTTTCTGTAACTTCAGGACAGCTGTAGTTATATTGGCAGGCAGCTTCAGTTAAAGAGATCAAAGAGTCCAGATCGGCAATCGCCTGCGAAGTAGTAGAAATAGCTTTGTGCCAGGTAGCTGTTTTAGCTTTGATTTCGCTGTAAAGGGTTTGTTCTAAAGCGGCTATTTTTTCCTCGGCGGAAAAGATTTTTTCTTCAAAGCTTTTTAGCTCGGGCGTGATAAAACGTTCGGCATTAACCAGTGTCTGCTTGCGGATAAAAGAATCAGGTGCTTTTGCTAAATTGCTTTTGCTGACTTCAATGTAATAGCCAAAAATGTTGGTAAATCCGACTTTTAAGTTTTTAATGCCGGTTTCTTCTTTGAGTTTGTTTTGATAAGTATTGGCCCAATTTAAAGAGCTGCGGGATAAAGCCCGCAGCTCATCTAAGTCTACATTATAGCCCCTGCGGATAACTCCACCGTCCGACACACGCAAAGGGGGATTGTCGACCAGGGCTTTTTCCAAAAGGCCTGTGCAGACTGTCAGGTCCTCGATCTTGGCCGCTATTTCCTGTAAAAACAAGGAAGTAAAATTGTTTTCAAGCAGCTTTTTAACCGGATCTATATTTTGTAGAGACAGTTTTAGAGAAACCAGATCTTTAGGAGTGGCAAAATTAGAGGTAATTTTCATGATCAGTCGTTCGATGTCCTTAATCTTGCTTAAATATGTTAAGATATTTTGGGTTTGTTCTTTTTTTGTTAAACATTCCCGTATGGCTGTTTGTCTTTTCTGAATTTTAACTGTGCAGACCAGCGGATGCTTGAGCCACTCTTTTAGCTTTCTTCCTCCCATGGGGGTTTTGGTAAAATCTAAAACTTCTAAAAGCGTAGATTTGGTTTCCTTGGAAAAAGAAAAAGACTCTAAAAGTTCCAAATGGCGCATGCAGGCAATGTCGATAGCTAAAAAGTCTTTGAGCTCTTTAGGATAAATTGTTGTAATATGTGAAAGAGCCAGGGATCTTTTTTCTTTTAAAAAGCCCATTAAAGCGCCTGCTGCTATAATAGCGGCTGTTTTGCCTTTAAGCCCGAAACCGTCTAAAAGATGGACCTCAAAATGGTCGGTGAGAAAATCATGGCAGCTTTTAAAATCAAAAAACCAGTCCTCTTCTTCATTAATGCTAGTTTGAAAGCCGTGATTAAGATCAGTTAAAAATTCTTTAAGCTCTTGTTTTAACCTGCGGGAAATCAAAAGCTCGGAAGGACGCAGTTTATAAAGCTCGTCTTTAAGGGTTTTTAAAGAATCTATTTCCATAATGGAAAATTCAGCAGTTGTCAGATCTAAAAGAGCCAGGCCGAAAATAGAAGATAGATGTGTCAGACAGGCAAAAAAATTGTTGTGCTTTTCATTTAAAAGCGAAGAGTTGATCAAAGTGCCGGCAGAAACTACTCTGACAATGTCTCTTTTGACTATGCCTTTGGCATTTTGCGCATCTTCCATTTGCTCGGCTACTGCTACCTGAAAACCTTTTTTGATCAGCTCGTCTATATAGTTGTCAATGGTATAAAAAGGGATGCCGCACATCGGCACTTTCTGTCTTTGTGTTAAAGTTAAGTCCAATTGTTTGGAAACGATTTTGGCATCTTCATAAAAAGCTTCATAGAAATCTCCCAGACGGAATAAGACCAAGGCATTTTTAACTTTTTTCTTGCAGCTATGCCATTGCTGCATCATGGGAGTGGTTTTTTCTGCCATATTATCTGCGTTAAGTTAAATAAGAATTATAGCCGCTTATTTTTAATAATTTAATAGACTTAGCGGGTTTATTTGTTAATTCTAGCTTTTTTGGGATAAATTTTCCAAGTTTCTTAAATTGTTTTCCCAGTTTTTTTGAGATATTTGCTATATTAAGTTTGTTATTTTAAAAACGTAGTTTGGATTTGATAAGCTTTTATTGTTAAAATGTTTTTTCAAAAAAATAAAAAAAAAATAAAAAAAATTTCTTTTGCTGTTACTTGTTGGGAAAAAGACTGGGAAAAAATTTTAAAAGATCCGGTTTATTTAAAAGACAAGTTGATCGGCAATCATAAATTTGATTTTTGCGAAAAGATTTTAGTTATCAATAATGTTAAAGATCCGGAACAGGTTTTGTTTTTTGCCGAACAGAAAATTAAGGAGAAAATTTTAACCCATGTTTATTCGGCTTTGGATTTAGAAGAAAAAGTTTTAGGGTTTTTTAAACTAAAAAAAACAGATTTTAAAGCTAGAGAATTAAAGATTGAAGATGAATGGGTTTATTATAACGCCAGAGGTCTTTTAACAGCCCTTTATAAATGCAGGGGAGATTATTTTCTGTATCATACTGGAGATGCTTATTTGGAAAAACCTGTGCGTTGGCTCGACAAAGCTATAAAATTGATGGAAAAAAATCCAGATTATAAAATTGCTAATTTGCTTTGGAATGACTGTAGTCGGGAAGCCCTGTATGAGTCGTGCAGACAGGAAAAAGGTTTTTTTATTGCAAATAGCGGATTTTCAGATCAGCAGTTTTTAGTTAAAACTTTAGATTTTAAAAAACCGATTTTTTCCGAAATTAGAGAAGATAGCCATCATTTTCCTTGGGGAGATACTTTAGAAAAACGCGTTTTTAGCTTTATGAAAAATCATAAATGGAAAAGAATTACTTATAATAAAGGATCATACGTACACCAGAGTTTTTAGCCTATGCGCACTTTTACAAAAGATAGTTTAGATCTTTTAAGACAGAGGATTAATCTGGTTGAGGTTATTTCTCCTTATGTCGATTTGAAAAGAAGCGGTTCTTCTTTTAAGGGGCTATGCCCTTTTCATGAAGAAAAAACACCTTCTTTTATCATCAATTCAGGAGATAGCCATTATCACTGTTTCGGCTGCGGCGCCCATGGCGATGCTGTAGAATTTTTAATGACCCATGAAAAGCTGACTTTTGTGGAGGCGATAGAAACTCTGGCAGAGAAATTCGGCGTTCAGCTGGAATGGACAGATAGCAAAGAGACCTATCAAGGGCCAGACAAGAGCCTTTTAAAAGAAGCTTTGGAAAAAGTCGCTAATTTCTGCCATTACTGTCTTTTGCATACGTATGAGGGCCAAAAAGCTTTGGAATACCTTTATCAAAGAGGTATGGATCTGGATTATATCCGCACTTTTCAAATTGGATTTGCGCCCCAGTCTCCTTTTTTGATAACTAAATTTTTAAAAGAAGAAAATGTCACTTCTAAAGTTTTGGAAGAAGCCGGTATTGTCAAGGCTTTTTCTCAAGGCAGGCCGCTTTCTTTTTTTCAGGATCGGATTATGATCCCAATTAGAAATGCTTTGGGAGCTGTTATCGGTTTTTCCGCCAGAAAATTTAAAGAAGAGACTTTTGGCCCTAAATATATTAATACGCCGGAAACCGCTCTTTTTAAAAAATCTAAAATCTTGTTCGGTCTTTCATATTCGCGCAGAAGAATAGCAAAAGATAGAAAGGCCATTATTGTCGAAGGCCAATTCGATGCTTTAAGGCTGATTTATGAAGGCTTTTCTATTACCGTTGCTGGTCAGGGTACCGCTTTTACCGATACTCATATGCGAGAACTGCTGCAGCTCGGTGTAAAAAAAGTTTATTTGGCTATGGATTCTGATAAAGCAGGGGAAGAAGCCAACATGAAAATTGGCGACATGTTTCAAAAAGAAGGCGTTGAAGTTTTAGTTGTGGAACTGCCACAGGGAAAAGATCCCGACAGCTTTTTAAAAGAAGAAGGAGCTAATGAATTTAATAAACTGCTGAATAACAGTCTGGATTTTTTAACTTTTTTAGTTAAAAGCTATTCTAAAACTTTGGATCTGAACTCTCCTTCCGGTAAAAATGAAATGGTTAAAATACTGGTGAAAAAAGTACATAATTGGGATCAGCCGGTTCTAATAGAAGAAAGCCTGAAAAAATTAGCTAAACTTACTAATACGTCTGAAGAAACTGTAGTTAGTTTAAAAATGCCGCAAAAAACTTTAAAGCCCCAGATTTTAAATGTTAAAAAAAATATCGATCCTGACAAAGTTTTAGAAAGCGATTTGCTCAGATGGCTTTTTTTGGTAGGAGACAGCGGAGAAAGGTTCGGCCTGATAGCTGGCCGTAATTTGATTTTAGAAAGTTTTAAAAATCCTATCTGCCGAAAATTTTACGCCCGTTATCTAGAAGCATTAGAAAAGAAAAATAGCTTGGATTTGCTTTCTTTAGCTGTAGATTTGGACGATAGCCAGGAACAAACCTTTATTTTTGAGCTTTTCCAGAAAAAAATAAATCGGGAAAAAGCAGAAGAGCTGTTTTTGGAAAGCATTCAAAAACTTCTGGAGCGTAATTGGCTGGAAAAAAGAGAAAATATCCGTCTGAAGATCCAAAGCGGTAAATTTTCAGAAGAAGAAGTTTTAAAACTGGCAAAAGAATTCGATGAGCTGAAAAAGCAAAAACCTAAAGTTGATTTGCCAGCTGAAAAAGCTTTTTAATGTTTTTGCCGGATGTTAGGAGACCTTTTTAGGAAAAAGGCAGCTGAATAACTTTTAAGCATGAATTAATTTGGTGGTTTCAGTAAGTATCTGATCTATTTTTATGCGCTTTTGCTGCATTGAGTCTCTTTCACGCAAAGTTACAGTCTCATCTTCCAGCGTCTGATAGTCTACCGTTACACAAAAAGGCGTACCCAGCTCGTCTTGCCGGCGATATCTTTTGCCAATAGCTCCGCCTTCGTCATATTCAGTATTAAAAGTATATTTGACTTTATTGAAAATATCTTTTGCCACTTTGACCAACTCCTCTTTTTTCATCAAAGGAAAAATAGCTAGTTTAACCGGGGCTATCAGTGGCTTGAACTTTAAAACAGTGCGTTTTTCACCATTTTCCAAGGTCTGCTCTTCATAAGCGTCGCATAAAAGCGCCAAGATGCTGCGGTCCAAACCAAAAGTAGGTTCGATCACATGGGGAATAAAACGGGTTTTGTGAACCGGGTCTAGATATTCCATATTCTGTTTGGAAAATTTGGTATGCTGGGCAAGATCAAAATCTGTTCGATAAGCCAGGCCGTAGAGTTCCGATTGGCCAAAGGGAAAGTCATAGACAATATCGACTGTTTTTTTAGAATAGTGCGACAGCTGTTCTTTAGCATGTTCTTTTTCTTGAAGATTTTCTTTTTTCAGGCCGATTAAACTGCACCAAAAATGCATATCCTTAAGCCAGTTGTCAAAACTACTCTGCCAGTTTTTTTCTTCAATAAAATATTCGATTTCCATCTGTTCAAATTCAATCACCCGGAAAATAAAATTACCGGGAGTAATTTCGTTTCTAAAAGCTTTTCCGATCTGGGCTATGCCGAAAGGGATTTTAACCCGCATGCTGTTGAGAATATTTTTATATTCTAAAAAAATAGCCTGCGCTGTTTCCGGCCTTAGATAAGCAGCATCTTCTCCATCATTGCCGGTTTTGCTCATCTGAGTTTGAAACATTAAATTAAAATGTCTGGCTTGGGTAAAGTTGCTGACTCCGCATTTGGGACATTTTATACTGTTCTCTTTAATGAGCTTGTTAAAATCAGCAAGACTTAAACCTTCAGCCTTGATTTTGAGTTTGTCTTCAATTAAATGATCTGCCCGGAACCTTGATTTGCAGTTTTTGCAGTCTACCAAAGCATCGCTGAAACTGTCTACATGGCCTGAGGCTTTCCAAGTTCCGGGATGTAAAAGAATAGGTCCGTCAATGCCTACCATGTCATTTCTTTGCTGGACAAAATTTTTCCACCAGAGGATCTTAATATTGTTTTTCAGCTCCGTTCCGTAAGGGCCATAACTATATGTATTGGCAAATCCTCCATAAATTTCAGAACCCGGATAAACAAAACCACGCCTTTTGCAAAGAGCGACAATTGATTTGAGAGAAGAAATTTTTTGAGCCATGAAAAAAGCCTTATAAAATAAAATACATTTTTGTTTCGGTTTTTAAAATTAAATTAAAAATGATTTTATAGGAAAAATAAGCTTTCACTCAAGCCAAAAGGTTTTTTGATAAAATAATTTTTGAAATTTTTGAGTCTGTATGTAAAAAAATAATTTTACTACAGACAAAATAGGTTTTTTGCTGTAAAATTTTAGAAACCAATTTTAGGAACTTTAAAGTGAAGGGAAAACCCTTTGGAAAATGGCGTCAAAGGCTGTGGCCTATTTATACTTTTGAGCTGAAAAAGTTTTTACCTCTTTTTCTGCTTAAATTCTTAATCTCCTTAAATTATTCCATTGTCAACAATCTTAAAGATACCATTGTGGTAACTGCTGAAAATTCAGGGGCCGAGATTATCCCTACAATGAAGGGGTTTGTAGTCTTACCCTTTGCCATTTTATATACTATTGTCTTTTCTAAGCTCTCCAACCATTTTAAACGAGCGAGTTTGTTTTATGGCATTATCAGCTTTTTCGCCCTGTTTTATTTGATATATGGATTTTTCCTTTATCCCCATGCAGATTCTTTGGCCCCCCATACAACAGCCGATGCCTTAACTAGTAAAATCGGAGTTCAATATCAGCATTATATCGCTGTTTTTCGCTATTGGATGCATGCGCTTTTTTTCATGCAAAGTGAAATGTGGGCGGCTGTAGTGATTTTTTTATTGTTTTGGGGCTTTACCAATCAGGTTTTAGAACTGTCCGAAGCCAAACGTTTTTATGCCCTGTTTTCAGTAGGGGGCAATCTGGCAACTATGGTCGCCGGCTTTGTAACCATGAAACTGGCCAAACAATATACAAGCTACTTAAATACCCTGCAAAGCTCTTTGACTTTTTTTATAGCCATCTGCGCTGTAATGATGCTGCTTTATTTTTGGATTAATAAATATGTGCTGATAGATAAAAGATTTTCTAAATCCCAAACTACTGTGAAAAAAAGTGAAAGCAAAACTAGTTTGAACCTTAAAGAGAGCTTTTTATATATTACCCGCTCCAAATATTTGCTTTCTATTGCCTTAATGGTCATCTGCTATAGTCTGACTATCAATATAGTAGAAATTGTTTGGAAAGCCCACTTAAAAACTTACTATCCCTCTCCTAGCAGCTATCAGGTATTTATCAGCCAGGTTAATTTTGTCTCCGGTCTGGTTGCTTTATTGTTTGCTTTTTTTGTCTCCGGCAATATGGTTAGGCTTTTCGGTTGGCAGAAAAGTGCTCTTTTATGTCCGGTTTTTATAGGTTTTACAGGTCTGTCTTTTTTAATGCTGGTCTTAAACTACAAATTTGCAGCTGTGCTTTTTGCTTCTCCCGCATTTTTAGTTACAATTTATGGGGCTTTTCAAAATCTGTCTACCAAGGCCTTAAAATATGCGCTGTTCGATCCGACAAAAGAAATGGCTTTTATTCCGCTGGATAATGAGGCCCAGATTAAAGGCAAGGCAGCTATTGATGTGGTCGGTAGCCGGCTTGGCAAATCGGGCTCTTCTTATTTACAGATGTTTTTATTGTTTTTGATCGGCTCCGGCTCCATTTTGGATGCGGCCTCTTTAATTTTGCCGATTGTGGTTATGGCTTTGACAGCTTGGATCTTGGCAATTAGAAATGTAGGTAAAAAGATAGAAGCAGGCAAACAAATTGAAGGTTAAATTTAAATAACATTAAGAACAAAATTTATGAGTTTTCTAAAAAAGCCTTTGCTTTCTTTTTCTTTGTTAGAATTAAGTGATTGGCTGATCGAGCATGAAGAAAGATCTTTTCGTGCCAAACAGATTTTTGAGTGGATTTATCAGAAAAAAATTCTAAATTTCGAGCAGATGATCAATTTAAGTCGACAGTTGAGAGAAAAACTAAAAAATAACTTTATCCTACCCAGTTTGAAATTAAAGCAAGTTAAAACCTCCAAAGATCAGCAGACACTTAAGTTTTTATTTGGACTGACAGATGGCAGATTAATTGAAGCTGTTTTGATTCGCTCTTTTGAACGCAATACAGTATGCGTCTCTTCCCAAGTTGGTTGCAGGGGAAATTGTCTTTTTTGCGCCTCCGGCAAGCAGGGGTTTTTCAGAAATTTAGAAACAGCTGAAATTATTGAACAGATTTTGTTGATAGGAAATTATCTTAATGATCCAAAATGCCAGGAACAGGAGGATTATCAAGATCATGATTTAAATCATAAAGAGACTGCAAAACAAATAAGACAAGATAAATTCGAGGAAAATAAATCTGTAAATATTAACAATATAGTCTTTATGGGCATGGGCGAGCCTTTGGATAATTTTGAAAATGTAGTTAAAGCCATAGAAATTATTTCCAGTAAGCACGGTTATAATATTTCTCAGAGAAGAATTTCTCTTTCTACAGCAGGTATAATCGATAAGATTAAAAAACTTTTAGAAAAACAGCTGAAAATAAATTTAGTCTTGTCTTTACATGCTGCCGATCAAAAGCTGAGAGAAAAGCTGATTCCTTTAGCCCGTTTAAATCCCTTGGATCAATTGTTGGATGTTATGGCAGAATATGTAGAAAAAACATCCCGCAATATTACTTTTGAATATATCTTGTTACAAAATCTTAACGATCAGAAAAAACATGCCGGGCAGCTAGTTGAAAAACTGAAGAAATTTAGCCATTTCAGTATTAATTTGATTCCCTATAATCCTATTATAGTTGATTCCAATAACATTAAGAAGGACTCTGATTTTAAGGAATCGCAATTGGCTAGGCCCTCTAATTTGAGCATTCAAAAATTTAAAAAGCAGCTTTTAAATTGTAAAATTCCGATCACCCAGCGTTACGCCAAAGGACAAGATATAGCAGCTGCTTGCGGTCAATTAGCAGGCAATAAATAATATTTTCTGTTTTGTGCGCGAGTATTGTTTAAAGCCAGAATCCAACGTTCTTGAGCTGTTGAAGTATGTTAATTTTAATAGAATAAGTATCGGTTTTGATTTTTCTATATAAGCGCTTGATTCTTTTTTTTAGTTTGAGTAGGCTTGAAAAAACAAAAGGCCTGTCTGTGAATATCGCTCATTATTTTACTTTTTTAAGAGTATTTTTAATTCCGCTTTTTCCTCTGCTTTATCTGCATTATGATTGGTTTGGTCTAAGCTTTATAGCCATGCCTTATGCTTTGCTGCTGCTTTTATTAATTTGCGAGGCTTCTGATGTGATAGACGGTTTTTTGGCCAGACGCAAAAAAATTGTTAGTGATTTAGGAAAAATTATTGATCCGATGGCAGATGTAATTACCCATATATCTGTGTTTTTTACTTTTACTCAGGGAATTATTGATGCGCCTCTTTTAATTGTGTTTGTATTGCTTTATCGAGAGCTGGTAATTTCTGCTTTAAGAACGCTGTGCGCTTTAAAACAAGTAGCTCTTGCTGCTAGAAAAAGCGGTAAAATTAAAGCAGTTTTTCAGGCTATTGTCAGTTTTTTGATTGTTATCTTAATGATTCCTTATAGCTTGGATAAAATTTCACTGAAGTTTTTACAAAATAGCAGCTTGGTTTTGCTTGGCCTGGCAGCTATTTTCAGCGCTTTAACGGCTGTCGATTATTTTGCTGCCAATTGGAGCTATTTAAAAGCGGTTGTCCAAGGAAAAAAAAACAGACGCTTTAAAATTAAAAAATAATTTTTTTTGATTAAAAAAAAATCTTTTTTAGTTTAAAAGTAAAAAAGGAAAAAGCTCTAAAAAATAAAAAAAGGAGAGCGTTTATGTGGACAATTTTAGGATGGACTTTTACTGCTCTAAGTTTGATCGGAAATTTGTTTATTATTAAAAAATCAGTTTATGGATATTGGGTTTGGATTGTAGCTAATATAGGCTGGATCGTTTATAACCTGCAAATTAAAGCCTATCCGCCTGCCGCTTTATTTGCCGCTTATTTAGTACTATCTGTCTGGGGAGCATGGGAATGGTCTAAAAAGCCTGTTAAAGTTAAGGAACAAAGCAATGGTTAAAGCAGTTGCTATTATCGGTACTCATGGCGTAGGCAAGACTACTTTGGCATATCAGCTGTGTTCTTATTTTAAAGAGCAGCTGTTTAATGTTAAGCTGATTCATGAAACTGCCAGATGCTGTCCTTTTCCTTTAAATGAACAGGCGACAGAAGAAAGTGAGCTGTTTATTCTGCATTCGCATTTTTTGGAAGAACTAAAGGCAGTTGCAGAAGGGTATGAAGTATATGTTTCAGACCGTTCGCCCATTGATCCTTATGTCTATTTTAAAAAGCCGGCCGAGCATTTCTATGAATTAGAAAGAGCGGCTTTAAAATGGATGGAAAAATATGATTTGATTCTGCTGGTAGAGCCGGATCTTAAAAAAGATACTTTTATTATCGACTCGGTTAGGGCTCCTTCCATAGAATTTAGAAATTATATTAAAGATCAGTTTAGGGTGTATGTTAAAAAACTTCCGCCTAAATCCCAAAAAAGGCTTTTGGTTGTTAATAGCAATGATATTTTTGAAGAATTTAAATTAACAACGGCTTTGGAAAAAATAGCCGGCATTTTACAGCTGGAGAAACAAACAGAAACTGTACAGGTTTAATTTTTGCCCGTTATCTAATAGGTAGTTTTTGTTTGTTGTTTAAAATATAAAATTTCAAAAAAAAAACCTTCAAGCTATAAAGGCTTGAAGGTTTTTTAATATAAAAAAACTTGTAAGTTTAATGCCTGAAATGATGGCCTTCTTTTTTAGGTTTCATTTTAGGCTGGCTTTTGAAATATTTTAACGATCTTTTGATATCGTTTATAAGCATATCAGCCATATCGAAGCTAAAGCCGTTTTTAACGACAATTCTTTGCACTGTCAGATCTTCCCGATTTTCCGGCATGCGGTATGCTGGCACCAGCCAGCCTCTTTCTCTTAATTTATCAGACAGATCAAAAAGAGAAAAATTTTTCTTGCTTTTCAAGGTCCAGGCAAAAACTGGAATATCATCACCTTTAGAAATTAATTTAAATGTCCCCATTTTAGAAATTTCTTCGGACAAATATATGGCTACATCCTGACAAGCTTTTTGGATTTTTTGATAGCCGGTAAAACCGAGCCTTAAAAAGTTATAATACTGGGCGCAGATCTGAGCCCCGGGTCTGGAAAAATTGATCGCAAAAGTAGCCATTTTTCCGCCTAAATAATCGACATAGAATTTTAAATCTTCCGGCAGTTCTTTTTTATCTCGCCAGACTACCCAGCCGACTCCTGGATATACCAGTCCATATTTATGGCCTGAGGTATTGATTGATTTGACTCTTTTGACCCTAAAGTCCCATTTGAGATTTTTCTGCAGAAAAGGAGCAATAAAACCCCCGCTTGCTCCATCTACATGGATAGATATATCCAATCCTTTTTCCTTTTGTAGCCTGTCCAGTTCTTGGCTGATTTTTTCTACAGGTTCATATTGTCCGTCAAAAGTGCTGCCCATAATGGCGATTACTCCGATTGTATTTTCATCGCAAAGGGAAGCTGCCTTTTTAGGATCGATAATAAAGCGGTTTTTTTCACAAGTGACATAACGGGGTTCGATTTCCCAATATCTGCAGAATTTTTTCCAGCAAACTTGAACATTGGCACCCATGATTAGGTTGGGCTTGTCTGTTTTTTTATTTTTTTTCTTCATTTGTTCTTTCCAGCGCCATTTTAAGGCCATGCCTCCTAGCATGCAGGCTTCAGAAGAGCCAATTGTAGAGCAGCCGACAGCTTCTTCTTTTTCCGGGCTATTCCAAAGACGGGCTAAAATATTAACACATCTTTTTTCCAGTTCTGCTGTTTGCGGATATTCATCTTTATCGATCATGTTCTTGTCAAAAGTATCATGCATAATTTGTCTGGCTTCCGGTTCCATCCAAGTTGTAACAAAAGTAGCCAGGTTAAACCTAGAATTGCCGTCTAACATCAGTTCGTCATGAACAATATTATAAGCAGTCTGCGGAAGCATTTCTTGAGAAGGTAGCTCATATTTGGGAATTTTATGTCCGGTTTCGCCTGGCCGTGCATAGAGAGGGGTCAGATTAGTTTTGGAATTTTTAATTTCTGATTTTTTTACTTTGTGAAAAACCATTGCTACCTGCCTTTCTTTTTAGCCCAGGAGGGCTTTTTAAAATGATTGATTAAAATTGGAGCTGTTACAAATATTGCAATGCCTCCTAATATAAATAGCACATAAAATAAAGGGTCGGTAATATTCAGCTGCACAGGAGGGAAGAAAGCTAAAATAATAGCAAAAGAAACTGCTAGGATTCCAATAGAACAAATTGTCCAGATGCCGATTTTTCCTCCCGGTACTTGATATGCTCTTTTAACTTTAGGATGGGAATACCTGAGCTTAATGGCTGTAGCATATAATAAAATATACATGATCAGATACAAGGTTGAGGTTAGGGCTGTTAAAAGGAAAAAGGCACTGCTGACATTGGGCATTAAAAGAAAAACTAGCGATAAAATAGTTACAATAATTCCCTGTACCCACAAAATGTGAGTCTGTACGTCTTTTTTATTAGTATATTGTAAAAAGGGAGGCAAATCCCCCTCTTTGGCAGTAGCTAAAAGGCCGCGGCTGGGACCGCCGATCCAGGCAATCACACTGCCGATAGCGCCGAAGGCAATTAAAAAACCCAGAATAGGTAAGACCCCTTTTAAAGAAGGCCCTAAAAGCACTTTAAAACTTT
>CAYXMS010000010.1:0-38627 GCA_964466185.1 uncultured bacterium | reverse complement strand
TTACTCGGAGCTACGAACCAGGAATCCTTCGCCTTTAGGCGAGGGAGGTTCAAATCCTTAAACCTGTCTTTTAAAGAGGAGACTATATGCAATTTGAAGATGATATTAAAAAAGCCATGCAGTTGGCAATGGATCATTTAAAAACAGAATTGAGAGGTTTAAGAACCGGCAGGGCAAATCCAGGGGTGTTGGATGGCGTTAGGGTAGAAGCTTACGGCACGCAGATGAAACTCAAAGAGCTGGCTAATATTAATGTACCCGAGCCGCGTCAGCTTTTGATTTCGCCTTTTGATCAGAGCAATTTAAATCCGATCAATAAAGCAATCGAAAAAGCTAATTTGAACTTGCAGCCTAAAATTGACGGGCATGTTATCCGCATTACCTTTCCTCCGATGGATGAGGGTTTGCGTAAAGATATAGCCAAACAGTGTAAAAAATTTGGGGAAAAGGCTAAAGTTGCCATTCGCGATATTCGCGGAAAATTTATGAAAATAGCCAAAAAACAAAAAGATGATAAAGTAATGCCGGAAGACGAATTGAAAAAAGTGGAAAAGAAAATTCAGGAATTTACTGATTCTTTTTGTAAAGAGATAGATGCTTTAACAGAACAAAAAGAGAAAGAAATTTTAGAGATTTGATTGTCAGAAAAGAGCTTAAACTATAGAATGATAGGCAATTACCCTGGCCCCATCGTCTAGCCCGGTCTAGGACACTGGATTTTCATTCCAATAACAGGGGTTCGAATCCCCTTGGGGTCACATTTACTCCGAGGCTTTAGCTCAGCGGTAGAGCAATTCCCTTTTAAGGAATGGGTCGAAGGTTCAAATCCTTCAAGCCTCATAATATTTTAAGCCTGTAAGTTTTTAAAGCTTTCAGGCTTTTTTTATATATTTTTTACTTTTTTTGCCAAAAAGGCCTTTTCCTTCAGCTGTTTTTTTTAAGTTCTATAATTGTTCCTGTGGTTTTCCCATAAGCTAAAATCTGATAAATAGTTTCGGCGACTTTTTGAGGCGAGAGTAATAACTTTGGGTTTTCATCAGTAAAATTTTTTCTTCTTAAAGCTGTATCGGTTCTGGAAGGCACTAAGGCGTTAATTTTTAAAGAGGGCATTTCTTCTGCTATAGCCTGGGTAAAATTAACAACCGCTGCTTTAGCAGCTGAATAAACCGGATAGAAGGCCCGGCCTTTGGCATAAGAGGAGGAGGCGATATTGATAATATGGCCATGTTTTTTGATTTTTACATATTTGCAAATATGGATCAGCCCTGTTAAATTGGTGTGAATAGTTTTTTCTATAGTCTTATCGTCTAGTTCTTTTAAAAAACCGGTTTTTAAAAAACCAGCAGTATTAATTAAACCGTCAACGGGTCCATATTTCTGATGAATTTTTTGGAAAATAGTTTTTAATGTTTTAGGTTTGGTAATGTCTGCTGCAAAAATAGAAGTTCTGGATATAGCCAAGACCTGGGCTTTTTGTCGTTTTAAAAGCTGACAAAGAACAGAGCCAATACCGCCGGATGCGCCAACTATAATATATTTTTTATTTTTTAATTGTTTGATTTTTTGGTTTTTGGGTTTCTGGTTCGATAAAATATCAGATTGCTTTTCAGTTTTAGTTCTTAAAATCTGTTCGGCTAAAAAAAGATCCAGCTGAGTAGTTATTTTTAGATTGTGCTCGTCTCCTGTTGCTATATGGACAGGTTTTTTTAATTTCAGCACTAGCTGGCAGTCATCGGATGCGTTATAATAGTTTTTCTGGCGAGCGTGAAGATGCGCTTTTAAGATCAAAGGATAGGCAAATGTTTGCGGGGTTTGTCCTCTTAGATATTCTTTTCTTAAGGGAATTTTTGTGATTTTTTTTAAATCTTTACTGTGAACAATAGTATCAAAACTTTTTAAACAGGTATCTACAGCCTGATGTTTTTTAGCCAAAGCGATATTTTCTTTTAAAATTTTGCGGCTGACAAAAGGACGGACAGCATCATGAATGAGAACTAAAGAAGTTTTTTTGGGACAGGCTAAAAGCGCTTTGAAAACAGATTCCTGTCGGGTTTTTCCTCCAATAATTAATTTGATAAGAGATTTGTTTGTTTTTTTAGTATTTATTAAAAAATTTTTCGTTAAATTATGATTTTTAACTGTCGCTATTTGATTTTTAGGGCAGACTAAGATTATTAAATCAAAAAGATTTGATTTTACTGCAGTCTGCAGGGCGTATTGATAGAGCATTTTACCAGAAAGTAAATGAAATTGTTTGGGTGTTTCACTTTGGAAACGTCGGCTTTTGCCTGCCATCAATAAAATTGCAACTTGCATATATAGTTTTGTGTAATGTTAAGGTTAAAAATGTTATTATGAATAATATTTTGGTTATTTTATTTTATGTCAAAGTCAAAAAGAACTTTTACAAAAAGAACTTTTACACCAAGAAAACAAGCCTATCTAGCTTTGTTGTTTGTTAAAAAGGGCGGTTTTATAGAAGATTTTTTTAGTTCTGGCTGCGGCTTGAGCTCTCAAGATTTAGCTTTGGCCTACGAGATTGCCTGCGGTGTTGAAAGAAGACAGCTGACTTTAAAGTATCTTGCAGAAAAAATTTATTCTCAGCAACAGCCGGGCGAAAAATCTAAGGCTAAACTGAAATTAAAATCCGGCCCAAGACTGCTGTTGTATATGGCTTTGTATCAAGTTTTTTTTATGCAGAAAATTCCTTTTTATGCAGTTGTTGACGAGACGGTGAAATTGGCTAAAACATATTTTCATGTCAGACAGGCGGCTTTTTTTAATGCTTATTTGCGTGCTTTTTATAAAAGTTCTTTTTGTAAAAGTTCTTTTCAGGAAGAGGTGCTGTCTAAAACAGAAACTTTAAAAGATCTGGCTGATTTCTATTCTTATCCGGAATTTTTTATTCGGAAATTAATTGCATTTTATGGATTAAAAAAAACTCAAGAATTGTTGGATATTATGAATCAGACTCCGGTTAAAATGGCACGGGTGAGAAAAAAAATGCATGTAGAAAGGAAAAAAGATAAAAATGAAAATAAGTTTGAAATGATAGTTTTAAAAAAAGGGGAAAAGATTGGTAGGTATGTTAAAAGCACTGATTATTATATCCAAAATTTTTGTTCTGTTTTTTTAATGCAGCAGCTTGTCAAAAACTTTTCTCAAAAACCTCAGAAAATTTTAGATCTGTGTGCAGCGCCGGGAGGAAAACTTTTGCTTTTAGCAGATCTTTATCCTGAATCTAAAATTTTTGCCAATGATCTGACAGATAAAAAATTGCGGAAAATTAAAGAAAATCTGGCAAAATATAAACTTGCAAAAAGAGTAGAACTTTTTTCGGGCCCTGCTGAAAATTTTTCTTCTTCTCAAAAGTTTGATTTGATTGTGGTCGATGCTCCTTGTTCCAATAGCGGAGTGTTACATAAAAGGCCAGAGGCCAGATGGAGATTAGATCAGAAAAACTTAAAAGCCTTGCAAGAAAAACAGCTGCAGATATTGAAAAATGCAGCTTCTTTGCTGTCTAAAAACGGGCAGATCTGGTATTTGACCTGTTCTATTTTAAAAGATGAAAATGAAGATTTAGTCTGTAGATTTTTAAAGGCTGAACAAAAATTAGGCCTTAAATTAAAAAGCTCTTTTTTAAAGCTGCCAGATTATCAAGGAACAGATGGTGGTTTTGGAAGCAGTTTTGGTTTTTAGAAAGTCTTTGGCGGATATTTTTGGTTGTTAGAATCTGTTGCACCATGATCCATCCTAGCTTGATTTGCTTGTTCGGAAGGCTGTTTTGCGTTGACTTGATTTTTTTGAGTATTTTGAATTTCGTCTTTTTTAGGTTTTTTAAAAAGGTGCCATCTATGGTGAAAATGATTGCGGGTAAACAAATCTTTAAAAGTAGAGGGTTTTTTTGTCAGAATAAAAGTAGTTGTGCCTCCCAGAATAACTAAAGCAATGCCAATTATTGTAGCCCGGGAAAGAGGGACATTTAAAAAGATTAAACTAATTAGGGCTAAATAAATTATAGTACTGTAAGAAAGGGGCGATAAAAAAGCAGCTGTGCCGAACTGAAAAGCCCTAGTTAAAAAAGATTGGGCATAGAAAAAACTGATGCCGCTGGCCAGCAAGAGAAAACTTTCTGTAAAAGAGGGCGTTTGCCAAACAGCCGGCAGAAAAGGTAAAAGAGCCATTACGCTAATAAAGAAAAAATAAAAAACAATATTTGTTGTGGGTTCTTGATGCCGGTTTAAAAAAGAAATGCTGACAATGCCAATAGCAGAGAGCAGACCTGCCAAGAGGCCCAAAAAAGAACCTGGGTGAAAAATACTGCCTTCCGGTTTTAAAATAAAAGCCACTCCTATAAATCCTAAAATAATTGCCCAGAAAACTTGCTTTTCGATCTTTTCTTTCGTTAAAAGCAACCAAATGAAAGGTATATAAAAAGGAGAGGTGGCATTTAGAACAGATGCATCTACCAAATTAGTATATTTAATGGTCAAATAAAAGCATAAAAAACCCATTACACTGCTAATGCCTCTTACCAGATGGTAAACAAAAAATCGGGTTTTAAAAGAGAGTTTTTTATGCTTGCTCCGTATTTTGTAAATTAGACAGATTAAAGCAATAAAGCACTGAAAAAAAAGAATTTGTAAGGTCGGAAACTGGGGTGGAAATAGACGGACAAAAGTAGCAGCCAATGCAAAAAAAAAGTAGGCAGTCAGACAGAGAAAAATACCATGGCCAAGGCGGGGTGTTTCCCGAGGAAGCATATTGTTATTAATTTGCTTTTCTTAATTTTAAGGTAACTCTCTTGAATGTTTTTATCAAACTAAAATTATTTTTATTTTTTTAATTTTTTAATTTAATATTTTTAAAATTATATCTATAATTTATTTTATTTTAATAAAAACAATATAGTTTTGATTTAAAAAAGATCTTTCGTATTTTAACTAAACCTTTAACAATCAGTTATTAATACAACAAAAATAGATGTTTGTAAATTTTTATTTTGAATAAAAGGTGTAGTAAAAAAATAGATTGTAGGTTAAAATAATAGTCTTTGTAGTAATTAATAATTAATAAGATTAAAACTTATTTTATTTTAAATAAAAAATATTTTAACTAAAGAAAAAAATCAATAAACTAAATAAATAAAAAATATAAGCAACTAATTATATGTCATTTACAACATTACAAGCAGTTTTGCCATCAGTAGATGCAGAAGCTTTGAATAGCCCTGATAGAAAAGATCGCCGTGTCAGGTTTTCCCCTATAAAACACATTCATACTTTTATGCCTATATTAGATCAATCCGAATCTTGGCATAGGATGGAAGCTGAAGATACTAGATTTCCCCCTGATAAATTCTTGAAAAAAGTTTTGCCGTTTGTTTCTTATGTTAACAAAAAATGGGTTTTTACCGATCATGGCGCTGTTGCATTAGCAGAACATGATCTTCTTGCTATAGATACATATACTGAATTGGTCAGAAAACAGATAATTAAATTAGAACGCGCCGGAAAAATTAGAGCCAATGTTTTTCATGTGCCTACAGCCAAGGTAACAGATATACATCAAACTGCTGTTATAATCCATACCGCTAAAATAAGATTTCCTACACGTGTGAGATCCAAACCTAGAAGGGCTTTTAATCCCATGACGGGAGAAAGCTTTATGATAAATTTTTCTGAAGATACAAATGAACTTAATATAAGGCAGATTTTAGACGCTTTATCTGCCGATACTCCTGAAAAAGAACAAAGAGCACGATGGCTGGCGAGAGAAATTTCAGAGATCATTTGGGCCTCTGGTTTTGCAGATGCGCATTTAGGCAATATCCTTCCCAATGTTGAAGATGGAAGAGAAGTGGGTGAAAAATGGTCTTTTGTAGATTGTAAGCCTTTTGGATTATATGATGAATTAGAAGAATTACAAGTAGAAGCTATTCCTCATAACGGTCGGATTGGTCTGGAAAAATTTTTACAGTGCGTACAACATTATCAGCTGGGGCATATGGCGGAAGAGGTGCAGAGATTTTTAGATGAGCATCCCCATTCTGAGGAAGATTGTATAATTTGTCAGCGGGTTTTGTTAGCTTCAAGTTAACAAAATTTTGGATTTAATTTAATCAGTTATTTACCTAAAATCCATTTGTCTTATTGCTATCTTTGTTAGCATATTAATATTATCCCGCCCCTAAAGGAGCAGGTTTTGCTGGTGTTTTTTTGATAAAAAAAAAGATATATTAAAATTGTATTTTTGTTAAATTTAAAAAAATACAATTTGGGCAGTTTATATTCCCATGTTTAAAAATTTGGTATTACAGCAAGGGTTTTTACGCTGTTGTTGATAAATTTTAAAGATTATTTGATTAAGGTTTTATGGAGCCGGAAAGAGAAAAAATAGGCTGGACTGAATATGACATCTTTGAAAAATTCCCCAGTCTGGAATGTAAAACTTATTTACGCCGCGGAGGCTTTTCCAAAGGTTGTTTTGCTACTTTGAATCTCTCGGATGCGGTAGGCGATCATCCCGACAGTGTTAAAGCTAATCGGGGTTTGATTAAAAGAGACTTAGGTATTAAACGAATGGTTTTTGCCAAGCAAATCCATGGCGATAATTTAGTGGAAATTACCTGGGACAATCTGGATCGGATTCCAGAGGCTGACGGGCTTTATACCAAAGAAAAAAATATCGCTTTGGCCATTACCCATGCCGATTGTCAGGCAGCTATATTCTATGCTCTTGATAAAAATATTCTGGCGGCCGTGCATGCCGGCTGGAAAAGCCAGGCGAAGAATATCTATCAAAAAACGGTGCAGACTTTAAAAGACAGATTTTCAGTTTCACCGGAAGAAATAAGAGTGGCTATTTCGCCTTCTTTATGTCCTTTACATGCTGAGTTTAAAAATTATAAAGAAGAGCTGCCGAAAGAGTTTTGGAATTTTCAAATGAAAGATTGCCCGTATCATTTTAATCTTTGGAAAATTGCGCTTTATCAGCTGACAGAAGCGGGCATTAGGGAGGATTTTGTAGATATTGCACAAAGCTGTACGTTTTGCGAAGAAAAAGATTTTTATTCGCATCGCAGAGACAAACGAACAGGCAGACATGCCACGGTTGCTGTTTTAAAGTGAAAAATAGTTGGATTTTTGCTTTTTTTTGTTTGCTTATGTAGCAGTCTATACGAAAATTTTTAAATGTATAATTTTTAAAAAGATTTTATATTGATAAAAAGCAAAAACCAAAGCAGTATTTAGCAATGCCGAAAATCTTAACTTTTGAGATCTGTGGTTTAAAATTGATTTATCCTCAAGTTTTTTCAGATCAAAGAGGATATTTTTTAGAAAGTTTTAGAAAAGATGTGTATCAAAAACTGGGCTTGCCTCCATTTGTTCAGGAAAATCATGCTTTTTCTTTGAAAAATACTTTGAGAGGCCTGCACTTCCAAAAGGGTAAAGGACAGGCTAAATTGGTAACTTGCATGTCCGGCAGGATCTTTGATGTGGCTGTAGATATGCGAAAAGGCTCTAAAACTTTTGGTAAATGGCAGGGAGTTGTTTTAGATGATCAAAATTGCAGACAGTTTTTTATTCCTGTAGGTTTCGGCCATGGTTATTTGGTGCTTTCTGAAAAAGCCCATGTATTTTATAAAGTCAGTTCTTATTATGACCCTGAAAAAGAGGACGGTTTTTCTTATTTGGATTCTCAAGTCAAAATCGATTGGCCTGTTAAAAAGGAGGAATTGATTGTTTCTCAACGGGACAAAACGGCTAAAGCTTTTCAGGAGGCTGCATTATGCTAATCTGGCTGCTTGGAAAAGATGGTATGTTAGGCACATGTATTTTAGAGCTTTTATTAAAAAAGTTTCCTCATGCCTTGATTTTTTCTTCCAAAAAAGAGGCGGATCTTACTGATTTGGAAAGTTTAAAAAAAATTGCACAGAATAGGCCGATTACCCATATTATTAATGCTGCTGCTTATACCGATGTTGCCAGAGCTGAGGAAGAAAAAGAAAAAGCTTTTGCCGTGAATGGCCAGGGACTAGAAAATTTAACGGCAGTTGCTAAAGACAAAAAAGCCAAACTTGTTCATGTGTCTACTGATTATGTTTTTAATGGCAAAAAAGAAAAACCTTATTTGGAAACCGATCAAACAGATCCCTTAAATGTTTATGGAAAAAGTAAGCTGTTGGGAGAAAAGATCATTCAGCAAAGACTGGAAGATTTTTTAATTGTCAGAACTTCTTGGCTGTTTGCTGAAACGGGTAGAAATTTTGTTTTTAATGTTTTAAAAAAGATGCAGCAGGAAAAATGTTTAAATATGGTTTCTGATCAAATAGGTAGGCCGACTTTTGCTTTTGATTTGGCCAGTGCTATTTTAAAGTTGCTTAACTGTTCCGGTATTTTTCATGTGTCAGGAGAAAAAGCTGTTTCTTGGTATCAGTTTGCTTTGGATATTTTTTCGGAGGCTAAAAGGCAAAATATTTATATGAAAGCTGAAAGCATTCAGCCGGTTTTATCTTCCATGTTTAAGACAAAGGTTAAAAGGCCTTTTTATTCTGTTTTGGATTTGGAAAAAACAAAAAAACAACTGGGAGAAAATTTTTCGTCTTATAAAATTGCTTTGCAAAAGACAGTTAAAAAATATAAAGAGCAGAGTTTAATCCTGACAGATTAATGTTTTGAGCAGCAGAAGAATTTTATGGTTAAAATACGTAAATTAAAAAATATCTTAGTTACCGGCGGAGCTGGTTTTATCGGTTCTAATTTTATCCGTTTTGTTTTAAAACAAAAAAAAATAAAAGGAAAAATAGTTAATTTTGATAGTTTAACTTACGCTGCTTCTTTAGAAAGTCTTAAAGAAATAGAAAAGGATCCAAGATATTTTTTTGTTAAAGGTAATATCCTAGATCAAAAAAAATTGCTTTTTACTTTTAAAAAATTTGAAATTGATACTTGCGTGCATTTTGCAGCAGAAACACATGTAGATAACAGCATTTATGCGCCTGATCTTTTTTTTAAAACTAATGTGGAAGGTACGCTTTGGCTTTTAGAAAGTATCAGAAAAAATCCGGATATTCATTTCCACCATATTTCTACCGATGAAGTGTTCGGTTCTGCTGGTAAAGGTTTTTTTAAAGAAACTAGCCCTTATCTTCCGAACTCTCCTTATGCAGCTTCCAAAGCCGCTGCCGATCATTTGGTGAGAGCTTATGTTAACACTTATAAATTGTCGGCGACTATTTCTAATTGTTCTAATAATTACGGGCCTTTTCAGCATAATGAAAAGTTGCTTCCTCAAATGATTAAAAAAGCAATGTTAAAACAGAATCTGCCAATTTATGGAGATGGCAGCAATGTGCGCGATTGGCTTTTTGTTCAAGATCATGTTGAAGCAATTTGGCGGATTTTAGAAAAATCTCCATCTGGCGAAACTTATAACATCGGAGGGGACGGAGAAAAAAGCAATTTGGAAATAGTACATCTTTTATTAGAAGAAATAGCTTTTTTAACAAGCGTTGAAAAAAAAGAGTTGGCCTCTTTAATTTCTTTTGTCAAAGACCGGCCCGGTCATGATTTCCGCTATGCCATTGATTTTTCCAAAATTAAAAATAAGCTTGGCTGGCAGCCTAAAACCGATATTAAACAGGGGCTCAGAAAAACTATTAGCTGGTATTTGCAAAATCAGTCCTGGCTTTTTAAAAAAGCGCCTTTGCAGCGATTGATGAGCAAGAAACAATTAGCTTGATATATTCTACTCTATGACATCCTTTCGGTAATTTGTTGTCGAGAAAATGCCTTTTTGAAGAAAAATGATATTACATTTTATTTTTTGCCTTTGTATATAAAATATATATTTTAATACACTGACAAAAAGGTATATCTTTTTGTTATATATGAAACGTTTTTTACTGACTTTTCTTGCATGTTTGGTTTTTCTTTTAAATCTGGGGTTTTTCAATCCGGATTTAGAAGAGAAATTGCTGGGTGAAAAAAAAATAGAAATAGAGCTTAAAGATGTTAAAAAGCGTAAAGCTTTTATTCCTGATAATCAAAAAGAAAAAATACATAGGCCTAGAAAAAAAACTAATAAGAAAATAGTTAAAACAGCAAAAACTGAAAATATAAAAAAAGATCGGCAAAAATCTTTTAAGCAGCAAAATAAAAATTTAGGTAGGAAAAAAGCTCAGCCTCAAGTGCAAATCACAAAAAAACAAAATAAGGCTGTAATCAGAAAAGGCTGCTTGCCAACTGAAGCTTCTCAATTTATTCAAACCCAAAATGCAGATAAACAAGATAGTGTAGCCAGAAATGTGCGTCAGCTGCCTTCTAAATCAGCTTCTCCATCCCATCGCAGCTTTTCTGGCAAAGAGCCGGCGCCAAAGGTTGATAAAAGTGCGCCCAGATCAAAAAATTTTGAACCGGACAGTAATTTTTTCCAAAAAAGAAAAACCGAACCGCCTGCTGCCCGAAGAGCTCCTAAAGAAGAGGCCTCTAAAAGTCAGAAAAAGTCCAGCTCCCCTCAGTTGAATGTTAAGCCAAGTTTGCAAAAAGCACCAAAACAAGAGGATTTTCAAAAGCAAAAAGAAAGAGATTTTTCAGGAATTAGAGCTTCTCCGTCCAATAGATTAAAAGGTCTGATCTTTATTCGTGATCTAAGCAAGCTTGTGCCCGATCCTGCCATCTATCCGCCGGGAATTGTTTTAAAAGATATGCACGTAAGAAAAGAAGAAGCCTTTTTATCTCGCATGAAAAGATTTTTAAATAAACCCATTAATACCGATCTTTTGCTGCAGATCAAAGAAGCCGTTGTCAGACATTATTGGAATACGGGAGGGCCCTTAATCAGGGTCTTTGTACCCGCTGCCCAGGATATTTCTTCGGGAAAAATTCAATTTTATATCCGCCATTCTGTTTTGGGAATTTTAAATGTTAATGCAGGTAAAAATACGCCTGAGGAAAAAATTAAAGAGGAAATTAGCGTAAAACCCGGCGATGAAATTTATACAGGGGATTTGCTGGATGATAAAGACTGGCTGGAAAACGATCCTTTCCGTTCTGTAGATATTATATATGAGCCTGGCGAGCTTTTAGGCACCACGGATATCATTATTGGTGTCGAAGAAAGAAGACCCCTTCATTGCTATGCAGGTATGGAGATTTCATCTTATAAAACAGCTTCTTCTAATCGCTATAAGGTCGGTTTTAGTAAAGGCCATTTGTTTAAACAGTCCAACCAGCAGCTTAATGCAGAAATAATTGTTTCTCCGTATATTAAAAAATGGAATTCTATTTCTGCCAATTATTTGCTGGCGCTTCCTAAAAGGCAGCGTTTTAAAGTTTTTGGCAGCTATGTTAGAACCAAGCCACAATGGTGGGAAATTGAAATGCCTGAATATTTATCGGCTCGCGGTCTGTCCTATGCAATCGGCGGCAGATATGAGTTTAGGCTGCCTCATTTTGGTTTTTACTTTCATCTTTTACAGCTTGGCTATGATTTTAAACGCTCTAACAGCTATGTTGACTATTTTGGTACGATTTTTGGCAGATCTATTGATGTTTCCCAGTTTTTACTGCGTTATGAAGGCGCTATGAAAGGAGCAAGAGGCTCGACTAACTTCGGTATCTCTTGGTATATGTCGCCGGGCCGCATGATGGCTTTTAATCATAATAAGCAGTACCATTTAAACCGGGCTAATACCAAGTGCCGTTATATGTATGGTATTTTTAATTTGGACCATTATGTTCATTTTCCAATTAAAGCCACTTGGATTACCAATTTAATTATGCAATTTACTGGTAGCAGACTAGTTGGCCTGGAAGAGTTTTCACTTGGCGGCAAACTAACTGTTCGTGGTTATGCCGAAGGGGAAGCGATCGGCGATTTCGGTCTTTTAATTAAAAATGAGATTAGAACCAATCCTTTCCCGCTTGTTCGCTTGTTTAAAGATAGCCTGCAAATGCTGGCTTTTGTTGATTTCGGCTATGTCAACGATGTTAATCAAAACGTTTTGTCAAAAAAATCAGCTATTTTATTGTCTATCGGCCCCGGTTTTAGATATATGGTTTCTTCGTACTTGAATATTCGTTTTGATTTGGGCTTTCAGTGCAAGCCTGTGCATGGTCAGGTTTTTGGCAAGCCCTTGAAAAGACATGGCTATTTGGGAGCGTATCTGACTTATTAAAATTTTGTTTTTAAAAGCTTTTCAGTTTAATTGACAGCCTTGGAAAAGCTGCTATAATTGGTTGTTTATTTTAAGCTGTTTTATGCCAAAGAAAAATTTTAAATTCCAATCTGATTATAAATACGGCTTTGTTTCCGATATTGAAATGGAAGTTTTGGAAAAAGGCCTTTCAGAAAAAATAATTAAAAAAATTTCTCATAAAAGAAATGAACCGGATTTTATTTTAACATTTAGACTAAAAGCTTATCAAAAGCTGAAAAAAATGAAACAGCCCAATTGGGCTGAGTTCAAAATGCGGCCTATAAACCTGAATCAGATTACTTATTATGCCGAAGCAAAAAAGAGCTCGCCTCAAAAATTAAAAAAAGAAATCGATAAAACTTTAAAAAAATTGGATATTACAAGCCAAAAATACCAAACAGAAAATGTGGCTCTGGATTTTGTTCTGGATTCGGCTTCTTTAAAAATAAGCTTTCAGCAAAAATTGGCAAAAGTAGGGGTTGTCCTGTGTTCTTTGCAGGAAGCTATTCAAAAATATCCGGCTTTGATCAAAAAACATTTGGGTAAGGTGGTGCCGATTGGCGATAACTATTGGGCCACTTTAAATGCCGCCGTATTTTCCGACGGCTCTTTTGTTTATGTGCCTAAAGAAGTCGTTTGCCCTTTAGAGCTGTCCACTTATTTTCGTATGAATACTTTAAATGCAGGACAGTTCGAACGAACGTTGATCATAGCTGAAAAAAATTCATCCGTCAGTTATTTGGAAGGCTGCTCTGCTCCAGCTTTTTCCAAACAACAGCTGCATGCGGCAGTAGTAGAGCTGATTGCTTATGAAAATGCCGAGATTAAATATTCGACAGTGCAGAATTGGTATCGGGGAGATCCCAATACCGGAAAGGGCGGAGTTTATAATTTTGTGACTAAAAGAGCTTTGGCCGAAGGCAGAAAAGCAAAGATTTTTTGGAATCAGGTAGAGCTCGGCGCTGCCATTACCTGGAAGTATCCCAGCTGTATTTTAAAAGGCGAAGAGTCCGTCGGAGAATTTTATTCAGCTGCCCTGACAACACATAAGATGCAGGCAGATACCGGCAGTAAAATGATCCATCTGGGTAAAAAAAGCAGGTCTTTGATTATCTCAAAAGGCATCGCTGCAGATGGCTCTACTAATAACTATCGCGGGCTGGTTAAAATTATCCCTTCAGCTACCGGCAGTAGAAATTATACCCAATGCGATTCCATGTTGGCCTCTAAAAAATGTCAGGCCAATACCTATCCTACAATTGAGATTAAAAATTTGAGCTCTATTGTTGAACATGAAGCTTCTACTTCCAAATTGAATGAAGAAGAGCTGTTTTATTTAAGATCCAGAGGCTTGCAAAAAGAAGACGCTATTTCTTTGGTAGTCAGCGGATTTTGTAAAGAAGTTATCAAAAAATTGCCGTTTGAATTTGCTTTCGAAGCAGAAAAGCTGCTCTCTTTAGAGTTGAGCAATTCCGTCGGCTGACGATTATATTGAATAAGTAAAATTCTTTTTAACCTGCAGATCTTCTTCTGTTGGAATTTTAAAATCCCTTACTTGTAGCTGCAAAGCGGACTTGTTTAAAAAAGTGTTTATATTAGGTGTAAAAGCAACTCTGATTTTTATTTTTTTCTTTTTTAGCTGAGACCGCCTGCCGGCCATGCCAAATCCAATGCCCTCCAAAACCCTTTCATTCTGTTCTAAATAAAATTTCAGATGGGTCTTGCCAACTATTTTAGGCTGCCAGTTCTGAAAAGCATCCGTATATAAAACAGGAGGCGGATTCTCATTGCCATAAGGCTCTAAGAGTTTGATTGATTCCATAAAATCAAAAGTCAATTCGTTAAAATCAATCGGAGCATCTAAATACAACTTGGCTGAAATATCCTTTTCTGCCAATTTGTTATTAGCAGTTTTAATAAAATGGGTTTTTAGCTTGGAGATGTTTGCTTCTTTTAAAGTTAAACCGGCCGCATAATCATGTCCGCCAAAATTGATTAAAAGATTCTCCACTTCTTTCAAGACTCCCAAAAGAGGGAATTCCGGAATAGTACGGATCGAACCTTTGCCAATCCCATTTTCAATGGAAATTAACATGCACGGTCGATTGTACTGTTTGGTAATTCTGGCTGTAATAATGGGAATAATTCCAGGATGCCACTTGTCAGAAGAAAGAATTATGGCTTTGTCATTTAAAAGCTTAGGATGCTCATATATAAACCTCTCTATATCCTGCGAAGCCACCCTTTCAATTTTCTGCCTTTCCAAATTGTGTAAATTCAGCTCCTTGGCTAAACTCAAAGCGTCTTTTTCATTTTGAATCAAAAGCAGCTCCACCCCTTTATTGGGATCGGCAATACGCCCCAGAGAATTTAAACGGGGAGCGATCTTAGACGCAATATCTACCGTTGTCAGATGCCCGGTTTTTAAATCACAAATGTAAAATAGCTGCATCAATCCCACACGCTTGGTCTTGTGTAGTTGCTGTAAACCATAACGTACCAAAATCCTGTTTTCGCCGATTAAAGCACCCATATCGGCAATCGTACCAAGCGCTACCAAATCTAAATATTGCTTAAGGTCTATTTCATCTTTTTCAAGCTCGTCATTTTGAATCAGCTGGTTGGTAATAGCATGCGCCAGTTTAAAAGCCACTCCCACTCCGCAAATGTCCCGGTTAGGATAGGTGCTGTTTACCAGCTTGGGATTTAAAGTAGCTATGCAGTTGGGAATTTTAGCAGTCGGTTCATGATGGTCGGTAACAATGACATCAATGTCTTTTTCCACCACGCTTTTAATTTCTTGGGCCGCTGTTATCCCGCAATCTACAGTAATTAATAACTTGCAGTTATTTTTTAAAGCATATTGCAAAGCATCTAGCATCATGTTCTTCTTTTGCATAGTACTGCTGGGAATATAATAAAGAGCTGTCACCCCCAGCTGTTTGAAAAATTCCGTTAAAAGAGCTGCCGCTGTCATCCCATCTACGTCATTGTCCCCGTAGATTAAAATAGCTTCTTTGTTTTTTAAGGCTTTCATCACCCGATTTACCGCTTTGTCCATATCATTGAACAAAGCCGGATTATGAAGATCAGGCAACTTGGCATAGAGAAAACTGTGAATCTGGTCTAAAGAGGACATGCCTCTTGAAATTAAAATTTGACCCGTTACAGGGTGAATATTAAATTCGTCAATAATCTTGGTTAAAAGTACTGGATCGGTCTGCGGATATACCCATAACGTCTCTTTTTTTGTAAAAGGGTTAGACATGTTTTCCTTAATTTATTCATAAATTTATAATACCAACTATTCTGTTTATAATCTAATTAAAAACTAATAAAAAATTTTATATAGAAAAGCTCTTTGATATTAAAGATTTTAACTTTGAGACAAAAATTTTCAGCTTTTTGTTTTTTAATTTAACTGCCAGAGCCTGAGATTTAGTAGAAAAGTAAAACAGATCCAAAAAAATAAGGCATTAATAGATAAAAGGCAAAAATAGAAATTTTTCGGCCATACATTAAAGTCAAAACTAAAAAAAAGAATAAAAATACTAAGTTAAAAAGAGCAATTAATGGGCTTTGTAAATAAAAAAAAACCAAGGCCCAAGCAGATTAAAAAAAAGTTGTAACTAAAAATAAAATAGTGCTTTGCTTTGGCTTTTAAAAAAGCCCTCTCACAGTTAATTAGTTTTCCAAAACCAGCTTTTGTTTTTTATCGGATGCGCGATGGAAAAAGAGCATCAGCGGTGCGGCAATGAAAATGGAAGATAAAGTGCCGTATACAACTCCCATGATCATAACCATGGCAAAACCAAAAAGCGTTGTTCCCCCAAAAGAAGCCAGCATGAATAAGACTAAAAATGTAGTCATAGAAGTGATCAGTGTTCTGGAAAGAGTAGCGTTAATGGAGTAGTTGACAATTTCTTTGAGCGACATTTCGGTTTTTAGCTTGAGCTCTTCCCTGATACGGTCGAAAATAATGATGGTATCGTTTAAAGAATAGCCAATAATTGTCATGATCGCGGCGATTGTATTAAGATCAATCTGTAGAGGTATTTTAAAATAGTTGAAAATGGCAATTGTGCCTAGGCTGATCAGAACGTCATGCATCAGACATAAAACAGCTGAAAAGGCGTATTTGAACTCAAAACGGTAAGTGATGTAAATAATGATGGCACAAAGAGCTATCAGAAGACCGACAATTGCATTAAAACGCATGTTGTCCGACATCTGTCCGCTGATCGCTGTCCAGGTTTTGTGAATGGTCTCTTTGCCTTGCTCTGTTAAAAGCAGGTTATTTTTTTCCAGAGCATTTACCACCCAGCTGATACGGGGATTGCTTTCAAATTCAAATTTTTTGTCTTTTAAATCCAAAGATATAGGCAGATCGGCAAAAGGCCGGCTTGCTTGTTGCATAGATACCCCGAAGAGCAGGCGTAAATTGTTGGGTTTGTCCAGCTCGCGGACCTGCATATCTTGTAGCGTGGCGCCCTGGCTAATGAGGGCTTTTTCTACCAGCGCACGGTAATCGGCGCCCGGTTTTTCTTTAAGCTCGAGATTTAAAGCAAAGCCGCCGGTAAAGTCCATCCCCAAGATGGTATTTTTCTGGAAATATAAAAGAGAGCAACCTACTGCTATAATAGTAAGAGAAAAGATAGCAATATATTTGGCTTTTGACAAAAAATTAATTTTAATGGTTTTAATCAGATTTCTCATTTTTAATTCGGTCTGTTTGGTCTTTTCCAGCCAGTGGCTAAAAAAATAGCGGGTGGCAAAAAGAGCTGTGAATACCGATGAAACAATGCCGATAATCAAAGTAATGGCAAACCCCTTAATCGGGCCGGAATCAAAGTTAAGTAGGATCAAGGCGGCAATTATAGTGGTAATGTTAGAGTCTAAAATGGCGTTGAAAGCTTTGCGGTAGCCGGTAAAAATAGCAGTCGATAATTTTTGGCAGCGGGTAAATTCCTCGCGGATACGTTCAAACACTAGCACATTGGCATCGACTGCCATGCCTACCGTCAGAATAATGCCGGCAATGCCGGCTAAAGATAGCGTAGCCTGAATGTTTTGCAAAGTCGCCCACATGATCAGAAGATTGAATAAGACAGCCATAGAAGCTATAGCCCCGGCAAAGCGGTAATAGCCGATCATGGCCAGAATAACCGCTATAAAAGCAGCTAAAGTGGCTAAAATGCCCTGCATTCTTTCGGCTTTGCCAAGCTCAGGAGAGACGTTTTTCTCAGATAAAATGTGAGGGGTAAAACTAAGCGAACCGGCTTTCAAGTCGGCGGTCAGTTGATTAATTTCTCTTTGCGTAAAAGAGCCTTCAATCATAGCACCTTCGCGGATAGCAGATTTTAAAGGAGGAGCGGAAATGACACTGTCATTTAAAACAATCGCCATCCTCCAGCCACTGCCATGGGAATATTCGGCCATTTGAGTATTGCCAATTTTCTCCTGGGCAAATTGCGAGGTCCAGCCATATAGCCCTTCGCGAGGATTGAAACTTTTCTTGTTTGAAAGAGTTTGCGAGCTTTTAACATCAAACCTTAAAAAATTGCCCTTGGCAGGGTCATAAGAAGGACTGATATTGGTTAGGTTTGTTCCTTCTAAAGCATAATTGGTAAAAATTACTAAAAGAGGATGGGAGGCGCTTTGCATTTTTTGGGCCTCTGTTTCCCGCCAAATAGCTAGTTTGTTTAAAGAACTGTCAAACTCGGCAGAAGGAATATGCTTTTTAGAGGCTAGTTTAAAGCCGTTTTTCAATAGGATCTTGCCGGCTTCCGAACGGGGCTGCGGATTTTGATAAGTCCCTTCCCCATATAAATGATAAAAAGCAATTTCGTTGAGGCTTTCAATATCTTTGCGGCCCGTGACTAATGCTTCATTCCAAACCTCCTGCAGAAAGCGGTCGCAAATGCCCGCTAAAGCAGAATTTCGGGAAGAGAATTTTTCATTCACTACATGAAAAAACATGGAAGAGGCTTTAATTAGTTCGGATGCAGATAGATTCTGCGCTCCAGGAAAGTCCAAAATAATATTGTCGTCAGACAGGCGGATGTTTACATCGGAAACACCCATTTTGTTAACCCTGCTGTAAAGCTCGTTTAATCCCTGGTTTAAATCCGCTTCATTTTTGACCGGCTGATTATTTTGATCTCTTAGCTCGATCTGTACAGTTTTGCCGCCGGAAAGGTCCAAGCCCCAGCGCAAAATTTTTCTCTGGTCTCCGCGGAAATATTTTTTTAGAGAAAGTTGCAGATTGTCTATAAATGGACTTTTTATAGGAGGAGCAGCGTCATATTTGCTAAAGCTGTTGAGCTGGGCAGCCATAAAATCATCTTTTTGCTTGAGTAGCTCTTCATGTTCTTGTTCTTCGATTTTGTTTAAAGTTAAAAGACGCTGTTCATAGTTGCCAAGTTCTAAAAAGGCTGATTTGCCCGACCCTTTTGTAAGAAATTGCTCGCGGGAAGCTTGTAAAATAGGTAGCTGGAAATGGCTTTTTTGAAAGATCAGGTCATTTTTAAATTCTTCTGAAAAAAGCGAAGCGGTGGCTAAAAAACCATACATGCCGTTTTGTTGCATTAAAGCTTCCAGATTTTTAAAATCCTCATTCATGCTTTGAGCTTCTACAGATTGGTTATGTTGATATTTTTGGACAATCCGGTTTAAGCCTTTTGCTACTAAGTAAAGACTGTTTTTATCAAACACTGTTCCTTCCGGCTGTCCATGCACGAGAGGGGAATAAAGTACAAAACAAAGCTTTTGTTTGCTCGGCGGCTGCTTTAAATACTCGGCATAATCATAGATTGGATAGTTGTCTGAGCATAGCTCGGGATTTAAGGGCTGCCACTGATTTTTTAAAGTGCTTTTTAATGTCTGTAGATGTTCCTGCGCCAGTTCTTTAAGATCCCATGCTAAAATAGAAGAAGAGCCCGACAGCTGATGTAAAAAGACACTGTATTCGCCACCGGTTAAAGCAAATTCCTCAAGTGTTTTTTTCTGCAGTTTGGCAACTTCATTCATCACAAGCTGTTTTGCAGACTGGTTTTTGTTTGTTAAAATATCGTCATGCAGTTTTAAAACCAGCTTGTCCTTTCTCCAGTCGACTATAATTTTTTTAAATAAAACTGATTTGTTTTGTAAATCCAAAACTAAAGCCGCCGCCTTGGGATTTCGTTGCAGTTGATCTTCTAATGAACCAATACATGCTTGATAGCTTAAAGGTTTTTCACCTGTAGTAAATAGAGACTTGTTTTTTTTAATTAAATTCTCAGCTTGGATTAAAAGATCTTCGTTTTGTCTTAATAAATTGAATTTTTCCTGGTTTTTGCTTTGGGCTTTGTCCAGTTTCAGCTCTTTTCTTTTTTCGGCAAAAAGTTCTATAAGAGCATCCACGTCTTTTTCCTTGGAGGAGCTCAAAGATTGGGTAAAACTGCGATAAAAACGAGAAATAACAGGGCTTTTTTCAGCAAAGGCTTTTTCAAATTCAATCAGATCGCGAGCCATGGAAATTAAAATTTCCGTATCTTTGGTTTCTAATGCCAAAGCCATTTTAAGACTGTTTTCCGATACCCCCGCCAAATTGCCGGCAATCATACCTGTGCGGTCAAAAACTATGTCTTTATATAAGTCGGAAGGTTTTCCTGACGTTTCATATTTCGGGCCGAATTTGAAATAGTTTTTAGTTTTATCCAAAGCAAAATAAAAAGGCGCTTCTCTTTTGAGCATTAAAGTTTTAGGATCAGAACTTTTCTCTAAAACTAAACGGGCTGGCGTAAAAGAAATTAAAGAAGATGCTTTGGGTAAGTATTTTTTGACAAAATTAGCATCGGCAATTTTGTTAAAATTAATTTTTATATGGCTATGGCCGATTAAAGAAATGTTTTTAGGCTTTATATTTAATAATTTAATATAAGATTTGACCCACGCTAGATTTTTCTCTTCTAAATTATTGACCCTTTTTAAAATGTTTTTGCCAATTACAAAAGCTTCTTTTTCATTTATTGGTTTGTTCAAGGGTTTTAAATAATAAAAGACAGTTGGTAAAATGTTATAAATAGTTAATGCGGCAACTGCCAAAATGAGAAAAAAATGGAAGCGTTTGGACATGCTTTTACTTTCCTATTTTAAAATTTCTTAAAAATGATAGAATAATGAATGTTTTTAGATTCTGTCTAGGTTTTTTGAAAAAGGCTTCTTTTATATGGATTTTTTCAGTATTCTACCAGGAAAATAGCAAAGTTTTTATGCAAGAAATTTTTTCAGAGGAAGAGCTGTCTTTAATTAAGTCGCAAAAAGTGCCGGAACATGTGGCTATTATTATGGACGGTAATCGTAGATGGGCAATTAAAAATGGCTTGTCAAAATTTTCAGGACATAAAAAAGGTGCAGAAAATCTGGAGCGCATTTTAACTGCGGCTAGTCATTTAAATATTAAAGCATTAACGGTTTATGCGTTTTCTACGGAAAATTGGGCGCGCAGTAAAAAAGAAGTTTCAACTCTTTGGAAGCTGTTTGAAGAATACCTGAAAAAATATCTCAAAACTTTTCAAAAAAAAAGTATTAAGATCAAAGTCATCGGAGATATTTCCAAATGCCCGGTCTTTTTACAAAAAAAAATTAAAACAACTATAGAAAAAACCGGGCAGGGCCAAAAAATAACTTTGATTCTGGCGATTAATTACGGCGGACGGGATGAAATCTTGCGCTCTTTAAAAAAAATGCTCTATGATTATGATAAAAATAAATTTAAAAAAGAAGACCTGACAGAAAAAATGATGGCGGAATATCTGGATACAGCAGGCGTAAAAGATCCGGAACTTGTTATTCGTACATCCGGCGAGCTGAGATTAAGCAATTTTCTGCTTTGGCAGCTCTCATATAGCGAATTGTATGTTACTGAGACTTTCTGGCCTGATTTTTCTCCGCAGGAACTTTTCAAGGCAATTATTGGATTCCAAGAAAGGCAAAGAAGATTCGGAGGCTTTTAAAAAATGAAAGATACAAGTTTTAAAGATTTGCCCAAAAGATTTTTGGCAGGCTTTGTCAGCATTGGCGTTTTGGCTACTTTAATTTATTTTGCCAAAACCCCCCTTTTCAGAATCGTGGTTATATTTTTAGTTTTAAGCCTCTGCGGGTTTGCTGTTTTAGAATTCGCTCATTTGGCAGAGCTCAAAGGAGCCAAAATGAAAAAACAGCTGCTGGTTATGAGCGCACTGGTTTTTTCCCTGTCGTTTTACTTTTGGCCGGTCTTTTCCTTGCTGCCTTTGTTTGTCTTTTTCACTCTTTTTCTTTTTTTGTTTTTAATCCATTTCAATAAAATTAAAGCAGCTATTCTTTCAGTATCGGCCAGTATTTTCAGCCTGCTATACATTGCTTTGCCGCTAGGCCTGATTTTTCCCTTGCTTTATTTTACTGCCCAAGATGGCAGGCTTTGGCTGTTTTATCTTTTAGCAGTGACTAAAAGTACCGATATCGGCGGATATTTCGGCGGTATTTTATTCGGCAGAAAAAAACTGGCTCCTAACTTAAGCCCTAAAAAAACAGTCGCCGGTTTTGTCGCCGGTCTTTTTTTGGCTGTTTTTGTCAGCTATCTGTTTGCCCAGCTCAGCCAGGGCGCTTTTGCCGACGGTTTTTCCCTGTCTTTGCGGCAAGCCTTGATTTTGGGAGCCGTTTTGGCAGTAGGCGCACAGCTTGGCGATCTGGCAGAATCGCTTTTAAAAAGAGATGCTAAAATCAAAAATAGCGGACACTTGCCGGGATTCGGCGGCGTTTTGGATCTTTTAGACTCTTTGCTTTTAAATCTGCCGGTTCTGTTTTTTTATTTGGAGGTTTTAAGATAAAAAGATGTTAGTAGTTATTGACGGGCCTGCCGGAGTAGGTAAATCTACTGTTGCTCAAAAACTGGCGGAAAAATTATTTTGCGATTACTTCGATACCGGAGCCATGTACCGGGCAGCTACTTTTTTTTTGCTGGAAAAAAAATGCTCTTTCAATGATGAGTTTGAAGTTAAGAAAAACTTGAAAAATTTCAATTTTGAAATTTTTTTGGAAAACGGCCGGAAAAAGTATCTGGTAAATGGCAAAGATGTAACCGAGGCTATCCGCTCTTTGGAAGTAACAGCTGCTGTATCCGCTGTTGCTGCAAAAGGATATATCAGAGAAGAGCTGGTTAAAATCCAAAGACAGTACGCTTATAAAAAAGATGCCGTTTTTGAAGGCAGAGATATGGGAACGGTAGTTTTTCAAAATGCAGATTTAAAGTTTTTTTTGACCGCCAGAGCTAAAGTCAGAGCTCAAAGAAGATTTAAAGAGTCAGAACAAAAAGGACAGTCTGTTTCCTTCCAAAAAATTTTAGAGGATATCAATAAAAGAGACCGTCTGGATATGACAAGAGAGAACTCTCCTTTAAAAAAAGCTGAAGATGCTATTGAAGTGGATACCTCCTATATAAGCAAAGAACAGGTAGTAGATATTCTTTACGCCTACTACCAGAAAAAAATGCGAAGAACCCGCCCTTTCTTTAGTAGAATGAAACCTTTTTATGCTTGTGTTTTATTTGTTTGCTGGTCAGTTTTGAAACTCTTTTACCGCTTAAAAGTTTTTAATTCCCAAAACTTCATTAAAGGCAGAGCTATTATTGCTTCCAACCATGGCTCTTATTTAGACCCCCCCGCAATTGCCGTAGCTTCTTTGGAAGAGATTAACTTTTTAGCAAAAGAAGAACTTTTTAAAATTCCTGTTTTTAATTTTATGGTTCGTAAATTAAATTCCCATCCCGTTACCGGCTCCGGCAAAGATGCTTCTACTTTCCGCAAAGCTAAAAATCTTTTAAAACAGGAAAAAAAGATCTTACTGTTTCCTGAAGGTGAAAGAAGCTTTACAGGTAAATTGGGCCCTCTCTTGCCGGGAGCTCCATTCTTGGCTTATCTGGCTCAGGCGCCGATTATTCCCTGCTACGTTCAGGGGGCTTATGAAATTTGGCCTAGAAATAAAAAATTACCTCGCCTTTTTGGTAGATTAAAAGTCGCTTTTGGCGAGCCTATCTATCCCGCAGATTTTGCCGATTTGGAAAGAGATCAAGCTATTGGAAAAATTTCTAAAAAGTTGGAAAATTCTTTAAAAGAATTAGCTTCTTTTTTAGAAAAAAATAGTCAAAAAAAACATTCTTAGCCATACTGACACTTAATTTTAAGTAAATTTCGGGCAGGAGGCCTCAATGGCAGATTTGATTAAACACTTAACAGATAGTAATTTTAAAGAAGAAATCAAAAAAGGCGTAGTGTTGGTTGATTTCTCGGCCGCCTGGTGCGGCCCTTGCCGAATGCTAGCTCCTATTGTCGAAGAAGTCGCCAAACATTTTGAAAATAAAGCGGTGATTGCTAAAGTCGATATCGATGCAGATCAGAAAATAGCAGCAGAATATCAGGTTTCTTCCGTGCCAACCATGATCTTGTTTAAAGACGGTAAAGAAATAGACAGATTAGTCGGCTTAAGAGATGCCGAAAATGTGATAGAATTCGTCGATAGCGCTTTTTAGTTTTTTTCATCCAGTGCGGTAAAAGTAAAATTTTGCTGCCTTAAAGCTTCATATAAAACAATTGCTGCTGCATTTGAAAGGTTTAAACAGCGGCTGTTTTTTTTCATGGGAATGGTAAAAAAGTTCTCTGGATATTTTTGATGTAAATAATCAGGTAGGCCAGTTGTTTCCGAGCCAAAAATTAAAAGCGCATCTTTCGTATATTTGGCTTGGCTATAAGGCCTTTGCACTTTGGAAGAGAAAAAATAAAAAGGCTTTTTGGTCTTTTCTAAAAAAGTTTTTAAATCATCAATTTCTAAAATATTGACTTCTTCCCAATAATCAAGGCCTGACCGTTTGAGCATTTTAGAAGAAGTGCTAAATCCTAACGGACGGACTAGGACCAGGTCTGTTTGTGTAACTGAACAAGTGCGGACAATATTGCCGGTGTTTTGGGGAATCTCTGGTTGGAAAAGTACAATTTGCATTTTTAAACTTTGGTTTATTTGATCACTTTTTGCTTGGCTATTTCTTGAGGTTTTTGGGAAAGTTCGCTTTTGTCGGCTTTAATTACTTCTACTTCAAAGATCAAAAGGGAATTGGGAGGTAGAACATTGTCTTTGCCATAGCCGATTTCAGGATGAATAAAAATTTCCCTTTTTTCTTTTTCCTGCATGCCGACAATTGCCTTTTTCAGCCCTGGCATCAGTTCTTTAACGGTCACTACCTGCTCTTCTTGAGGAAGAAAAATTTCCTCGTTTAACAATTTTCCTTGATAACGAATTAAAGGAGAAAAATGCTCTTGCACAGTTTTGCCCAAACCCGGTTTTAAGATTCGATATTGCAAACGGTTTTTTTGTAAAACAACAGTTTCTTTATGTTTGGCATTTTGCTGTAAAAATAAAGAAGCTTGTACAAGATTTTTTTCAGCCAAAATATTTTGAATTTTTTCTTCCATTTGGACTAAAGATGCCAGACAGTCTTTTTCGGTCAGCGTTGGCTTTTTTGAAGAAAGCGCTTCTTTGAGTCCTTCAAAAACTTTTTTTTGATCTAGTTTAATAGGAGAGTTTTTAATTTTTTTGCCAATTAAAAATCCTAGCGATTTGGAAGCTTTAGCTACGTCTTCTTCTTTTTTGATAGAAGTATTTGTTAAGTTGCTGCCGGATTTATGATGGACGCTAGTTTCAGCACTATATAAAATATTTAAAAAAATTAAAGGTACTAAAAAATAAATAGATCTTCTAAAAGATAAAAAAAAAATTTGTATTAATAAAAAAACTGAATTGATTTTACTGTTTTTACCAATGATTTTAATCATATTAAACAAAAAATAGGTTTTTTTATGTTTTTTTAGTTCCAAACAATTCCTTCACATTCTTCAGTTTTAATTTTTAAATCTTTTAACTGACTTGGATTTGGAGCAGATGGCGAACGGGCCATCAAATCAGATGCTTTTTGCGTTTTTGGAAAGGCTATCACATCTTTGATATTGTCAGTCTGGGCCATAATCATAATGAGTCTGTCCAATCCAAGAGCACAGCCTAAATGAGGAGGAGTGCCATATTTTAAAGCTTCTACAAAATAGCCGAATTTTACTTGTATCTCTTCTTCAGATAGTTTTAAGAGTTTGAAAATCCTGTCTTGCAAATTACTATCATGAATACGCTGGGATCCGGAGGCCAGTTCGTAGCCGTTTAAAACTAAATCATAAGCTATAGAACGGACTTTGAGCGGCTCTTTTTCTAGAAGATCGAGATCTTCCAGTAAAGGAGAGGTAAAAGGATGGTGCTCGCTAGTGATCTCATTTGTTTCTTTGTCTTTGCAGAACATGGGAAAATCAGTAATCCAAACAAATTTAAATTTTTCGGGATCAATTAAATTTTTCTTCCTAGCAATTTTTCGGCGCAATTGATCCAGGGCAAGATTCACCAGATGCTCTTCTCCTGCAACTATTAAAATAAGATCATTGTTTTCTGCTTGGCAAAGAGCATCTGTTTGTCTAAGCTCGTCATCTGTAAAAAATTTAGCACATCCGGTAGAAAGTCTGCCCTCTGTCTTTTTCAGATAAAATAAACCTAAAGTTTTAAATTTTTTAACTTCTAAATTAAAATTGTCTAAAACTTTGCGGGAAATGTCTGTGCCTTGTTTGACTACAAAACCTTTGACAGCATTTTTCTGTAAAGCAGCTGTTTTTAAGATGTTGTCCTGTTTGCTGCCGGCAGCAATTTCATTAAGCCTGAAAAAAGACATGCCAAATCTAAGGTCCGGTTTGTCTGTGCCATATTTTTCCAGAGCTTCAAAATGGCTTATTTTTTGAAACGGAATTTGAATTTCTGTATTTAAAATAATCTTGAAAAGCTGCTGGAAAAATTTTTCCATTAAGGTAAACAGATCTTCTTTTAGGGCAAAAGACATTTCTATGTCGATTTGGGTAAATTCCGGCTGGCGGTCGGCTCTAAGATCTTCGTCGCGAAAACATTTGGCTATTTGAATATAGCGGTCTAAAGAGCTGACCATTAAAAGCTGCTTGTATAGCTGGGGAGATTGCGGAAGAGCATAAAAATTGCCCGGATAAATGCGCGAGGGCACTAAATAGTCGCGGGCCCCTTCAGGAGTCGTTTTGGATAAAATCGGTGTTTCTACTTCAATAAAATGGTGCTTGAAAAAAAAATCCCTGGCGGCAAATAAAACTCTGTGGCGCAATTCCAAGTTTTTTAAAAGAGGTCCTCTTCTTAAATCTAAATAACGGTATTTAAGACGTATTTCTTCGTTAACTGCATTTTCTTCTTCTCCAGCACCGGCAGCAATAGAAAAAGGAGGGGTCAACGCCTTCGAGAGCACTTGCAGTTTCTCTACTTTGACTTCGATTTCTCCAGTTTTTAGTTTTGGATTGCTCAGCCCATGGCCTCTTTTGTATACCTCTCCCTGAATGGAAATGACCCATTCGCTTCTTAAAGTTGCCGCTTGCTCCATTAGCTCAGGGCAGATGTCAGGGTCAAAAACAATCTGGGTCAGACCATATTTGTCCCTGAGATCTATGAATATTAATCCGCCATGGTCGCGGGTTTTGTTGACCCAGCCGCTTAAAGTGACTTTAGTTTTTTCATCTTTTGCAGTCAGTTCCAGACAACTATGAGTTCTTCTATAATCAAACATAAAATTTAAAGGTCTTTTTTAACTTAAAAAGTTAATAAATATAAATAATAAACTATAGAAAAATATTATATAAAAACATAAGAAAAGATGAAAGCAATTAATGATTGACAGAGTTTTTTTGGAAACGATAAGCTGATTTGAAAAAACTATATTTTAAAATCCCTTCAAATGGACAAAACAGCTCTATTTTAAAGATGTAAGTTTTTACTTAATGTTAAAAAGCCGAGGAGTTTTTTGTGCTAAAATAAATTTTTAGGTAAAAAAATAAAATTAAAAGTAGGCAGCGTTAATTGCTTTTTTTTTAATAAATAAAGAAGATTGCCAATAAGCTAAATATAAAATATGTTTTTTTATTAAAGTTGAGTAAAGGAGCCAGATTGTGAATCTTTTTAGTTTTTTTAAGCCGGCACCGGAAAGAGAAGAAATCAAAAATCCTAAACAGGTCAAGTCTAAATACCGCTATTGGCGGATACGTACTCTTTATTCTATGTACATAGGATATGTATTTTATTATTTTACCAGAAAAAGCTTTACTTTTGCGATGCCCGTAATGATTCAGGAATTGGGCTTTACCAAAACCCAATTGGGAATCTTGGCCAGCGTGCTTTTTTTAAGTTACGGAGCTTCCAAGTTTTTGTCCGGCATTATGTCCGACCGTTCCAATCCCAGATATTTTATGTCCCTGGGTTTGATCTTGACCGGCATTTTTAATATTTTGTTCGGCCTTTCTTCCGGTTTTATTTTTTTAGCTATTTTCTGGGGGCTTAATGGCTGGTTTCAAGGCTGGGGCTGGCCTCCTTGCGCTAAACTGCTGACCCATTGGTATTCACGTAACGAAAGAGGTACCTGGTGGTCGATTTGGAATACTTCGCACAACTTGGGGGGGGCATTAATTCCATTATTGGGAGCTTATGTGTCAGCCCATTGGGGTTGGAGAACATCTATGTATGTACCTGGAATTTCCTGCATTTTAATTGGACTTTATTTAATTAATCGCTTGCGTGATACTCCTCAGTCCTTAGGCCTGCCTCCTATTGCTGATTACCGGGGGGATGTCGAAGAAAAAAGAATCGAAAAAGAAAAAGATGTGTCTGCTTTTAAAATGCTGTTGGATTATGTATTAAAAAATAAATATATCTGGATATTGGCCATTTCTTCTTTTTTCGTTTATATTATTCGTACCGCTGTTAATGACTGGAGCATGCTTTATTTGGTTGAAAGTAAAGGCTATACTTTGGTGAAAGCCGGCATTACCGTGTGCTGGTTTGAAGTCGGTGGTTTTTTCGGCTCGCTTTTTGCCGGCTGGTGTTCCGACTTTTTCTTTAAAGGGCAAAGAGGGCAGATTAATACTATCTTTTCGTTTATGGTTGTTTTAATGGTCTCTGTTTTTTGGTTTTTTCCCTCCTCTTTTATGTTTATTGATTCTTTGATTATGTTTTTTATCGGCTTTTTTATTTTCGGCCCACAGATGCTGATCGGTGTAGCAGCGGCTGAACTGTCACATAAAAAAGCAGCTGGCACTTCTACCGGTTTTACCGGTATTTTTTCATATATAGGAGCCGCTTTTGCCGGCGGACCGCTGGGTAATTTTATGCAGGTCTACGGCTGGCAGGGCTTTTTTGTTGTCTTAATGGCAGCAGCATTGATCGCCTTGTTTTTGTTAGCTACTCTTTGGTCGGTCACTCCCAGCTCGTTTCAAGTAAAATTGGGAAAATAAAAATCAATCGGAGTTAAACAGTAAAAGACCTTGCCAAGCTTTTTTTAGAGTTTTATACTTAATTTAAGATTCCCAAAAAAGAGCTGTCTGATGAGTTATGTTCCGCTGCATGTCCATTCGCAATATTCTATTTTAAATTCTACCTTGCCGGTAAAGACGCTTGTCAAAACTGCTAAAACATGCGATATGCCCGCAATTGCTTTGACCGATAGCGGTAATTTGCACGGAGCTGTTGAATTCTATAAAAGCTGTAAATCAGCTGATATCAAGCCTATTATCGGCTGCGAATTGAGAGTCGCCGTCTCTTCGCGCTTTGATAAAAAAAAAGCCGCTAAAACTTCTTTCCCCATCATTCTTTTAGTCAAAGATAAAACCGGCTATCAAAATCTGGCTAAATTATCATCAAAGGCTTTTGTAGAAGGCTTTTATTATTATCCGAGAATTGATAAACAGCTGCTTAAACAATATTCCGAAGGGCTGATTTGTCTGGCAGGCTCTTTTAGCTCTTTTCTGGCGCAGCTTTATTTTCGCGGCGAAGAAGCAAAATTTTTACAGGAAATTCAATTTTATAAAGAGCTTTTTCAGGAAGATTTTTATTTTGACTTGCAGCGTCATCAAATGCCGGAAGAGCAAATTGTTGCAGACGGCATGAAAAAAGAAGCTTGGGTTTTGCAAAAATATTTGGACTTTGTAGCAAAAGAAAAAAAGATCTGTCAAAAACTGATTGAAATTGGCCGTGAAATGAAGATCAAGTGCGTTGCAACCAATGATGTGCATTATTTGAATCAAGAAGACTGGAAAGCCCACGAAATCCTTCTTAATGTACAGTCCGGAGAGCCCTGCGAAATTTGGGAAACCGATGCTAGCGGAAAAAGAAAAGCAAGAATTCCTAATCCTAAACGGCGGATTTACCCTGCCCATACTTTTGATTTTAAATCTGTAGATCAGATGCTAAAACTGTTCAGCGATGTGCCAGAAGCTGTTTTCAATACTGTGGAAGTCGCTGAAAAATGCCATTTTAATTTTAATTTTAAAACTAAGCATTATCCGGCTTTTCAGCCGCCTGAATTTGAGAATTCTTATAAAAAAGAAGGACTGGATCCATCTTCTGCCTATTTGTATCATTTGTGTTTGAGCAATTTAAATAAACGCTATAGCGAACAGCATTTACAAGCAATTGCCCGAAAAAATCCGAAACAGGACCCTTTGCAGCTTGTCAAAGACAGATTGGAAGAAGAGTTTCAGCTGATTTCTTCAAAAAAATTGTCAGATTACATTTTGATTGTCTACGATTTTATCTCTTGGGCCAAAAGCAAAAATATACCTGTCGGCCCCGGCCGCGGATCGGTAGTCGGTTCTGTGATTGCCTACTTGATCGGCATTACCGAAATTGAACCTCTGCGCTTTAATCTTTTCTTTGAACGTTTTATCAATCCTGAAAGAATGTCCTATCCCGATATCGATGTTGATATCTGCATGGAAAGAAGAAATGAGGTTATCGAGTATACCATTAATAAATATGGCAAAGATAGCGTGGCCCAGATTATTACCTTCGGTAAAATGAAAGCCAAAATGGCTATCAAAGATGTCGGCAGAGTGCTGTCTGTGCCTTTGGCAAAAGTTAATGCCATGGCTAAACTAGTCTCTGATGATCCCAATATAACTTTAGAAAAAGCCCTGAAAATGGATAGCGATTTGCAAAATCTTTGCAAAACCGATATTGAAGTTAAAATGATCTTTGAAATGGCTAAAAAATTAGAGGGTTCCATTCGCAATACATCCATTCATGCAGCCGGCATTATTATCTCTAAAACAGATGTGACAGACCATGTGCCTGTATGTATTGCTAAAGATGCAGATATGATTGTTACCCAATATGCCATGAAGCCGTCAGAAGCTGTCGGACTGTTGAAGATAGATTTTTTGGGGCTTAAAACCCTGACGTCTTTGCAGAAAGCTCAAGACCTGGTAGAAAAAAATACAGGTCGCACAATTAATTGGGCTTCGCTTTTTTTAGATGATAAGCCGACTTATGGATTGCTCAATCATGGAAAAACTTTGGGAGTGTTTCAGTTGGAATCCGGCGGCATGCAGGGCCTGTCGCAGCATTTGCATATAGACCGTTTTGAAGAAATTATTGCGGTTCTGGCTCTTTACCGTCCTGGCCCGATGGATATGATCCCTTCTTTTATTGCCCGTAAACATAAACAAGAGCCTATAGAATTTGATCATGCGCTAATGAAGAATATCTTGGGAGAAACCTATGGGGTCATGGTCTATCAAGAGCAGGTTATGCAGATTGCCTCTCTTTTAGCAGGATATTCTTTGGGAGAAGGCGATGTTTTAAGAAGGGCCATGGGTAAAAAAGATAAAACAGAAATGGCCCGGCAAAGAGAAAAGTTTATTGAAGGCTGCAGACAAAAACGGATTGCAGAAAAAATAGCCGTTTCCATTTTCGATAAAATTGAAAAATTTGCTTCTTACGGATTTAATAAGTCTCATGCTGCGGCTTATGCTTATCTTTCTTATGCCACCGCTTATTTTAAAGCTAATTTTGCCAAAGAATGGATGGCGGCCTTAATGACCTGCGATCGTGATGATCTGACAAAAGTAGCTAAATTTATTGCGGAAAGCAAGGCCTTGGGCATTGCTATTTTACCGCCGGATGTAAATGAAGCTACTTTAGAGTTTAATGCAGTTAAAACAGGTATCAGATTTGCTATGAGCGGTATTAAAGGGATTGGAGAAGCCGCCTGTGAAGCTATTTGCGAAGAAAGAAAAAAAGGCCCTTATCAATCTTTTGCCGATTTTATTCAGAGAATCGATAAAAGCAAGGTCGGCAAGAAAAATATCGAAAATTTAATCTTGGCAGGCGCTCTGGATTTTGCCGGCTGGACCCGTTCTGCTCTTTTGCAGAGCTTGGAAAAAATCTATGATGGAGCTGTAAAAGAAGAAGAAGAAAAGAAAAAAGGTATTTTATCTTTATTTGGAAATTTAGAGAAAAAAGAAATTAAAGAGCCTACAGTCAAAAAGCCCTTAAGCAATATCGAACTTTTGCAGAAAGAAAAAGAACTGTTAGGTTTTTACTTAAAAACTCATCCTTTGGATGGGTTTAAATCCTATTTTAAAAGACTCTCTTGCATGCCTTTTGCTGAAATGCAAAAAATTCAGGGGGAAAGACTGGCCCGTATTGCTTTTACTATCGAGGATGTGAAAATCAAGATCTCTCAAAAAACGCAGAAAAAATTTGCCATTTTGACCATTAGCGACGGCTCTTTTCAGTATGAAATGCCCGTTTGGAACGGCCTCTATGAGAAACATCAGGAGATTTTAAAAGACAATCAGCTTTTATATGCGATTGTTTTAATAGAAAAAAATAAAGCCTCTTTTAGAATTAACTGTAAATGGCTCTCTTCTTTGAACCGCCGTTTAGATGAATTGGTTAAAGAAAGCGACTTGGCATATGAACAGTTTCAAAATATGATCAGGCTAGCTCCTCGTAAAACCCGGTTTGGCAGTAACGGAAATTACAATGCGGCTAAAAAACAGGAGAAAACAGTGCAAAAAGTAATTATTTATCTCGATTTGGCAGCACTTAGTTTAAGTCAAATTGTCAGTTTGAAAAAGCAGATTGCAAATCATGCAGGGCCGGATGCTTTAGAAATTGTCTTTGTGGACAATAATAAAAAATTGGGCACCGTTGTAGCAGACGCCGCCTGGAGTATTAAAGCAGAAAATAAAATTTTAAATTGTCTGCAAAAAATATCGGGAGTTAAAAAAATCGTTTGTCAGTAGTCTTATATTCAGGTCTGTTTGGCAAGCCGGGTAAGAATAATTCTGATCTAGCTTGACAGGATGCAGATCGCTGCTTTATTCTTGATTTTTTTTAAATATAAAATTGTAAAATGCTGTAACATTAGAGTTGTTTTATTTTTTATTTAAATTTTTAATTGGCAGCTTGTTTGATTGTTAGCATTTGCCAGATTGTATTTTATTAGAAACCGCAAAAACATTTTTAACCGAACGGAGGGGCAGCATTTCCTTCAACATCTCAAGAAGTTGGTTTCCATGCTGTTATTTTTCATGAAATTTATCAAAAATATTTTTATTGTGCTGGGATGTTCTGTTTTTGTTTGTTTTAATCTTTGCGCCAAACAGCAGACAAAAAAAATAATAGTTTTGGATGCTGAAAAAAATAGTTCGGAAAATACAACTGCCTTAAATGAACCTGCTGCAAACCAAACTATTATAAATAGATATAGACCTATGGCACAGAGACCTATGGCGAATAAGACCGAAAAAATTATCGCTAAAGGGATGACTGAAAATGAATGCTACCGAAAAATGCTAAAAGCCTGCTCTGATAAAAGATGGAATGATGCTATTTTCTGTGGCGATTGCTTGAAAGATTATCGCCCTAAAAAAGTCACCGGTAAGGAAGCGCTGTATTTTTTAGGCATTTCTTATTTTGCTAAAAATAGTCTGGAAAAAGCAAATGACTGTTTTTCTGAATATTTAAATACAAGTTTTATGCCCCGTTATTTTGAAGAGGCTTTAACATACAAATTTAAAATCGCCCGGAAATATCAACAAGGCATCGGCAAGCCACTGTTTGGTTTAGAAAAAATGCCTAATTGGATACCCGCAGAAGAAGATGCTTTAAAAATCTACGATGAGCTGATCAATGCACTGCCCCAAACCGACATGATGATACAGGCGACTTATAACAAAGCGCTTTTGCATATGAGTTTTAAGGATTATAAAGATGCCATCGGGGCTTTTGAAAGCTTGATTGAAAAATATCCTAAACATGAGCTGGCAATTCAAAGTTATCTGTTAATTAGCAAGTCTTATCTTTATCAGGCAGATCCTAAACACCATGAACATGATCTTTTACATTTAGCTAAGTTAAATTTGGAAAAATTTGAAAAAAGCTTTCCTTTAGAAGAGAAAGTTATAGAGATGAAAAAGGATATCCGGAAAATGGAAGAGATATATGCCCAAGGGTTTTTCGAGGTCGCCCAGTTTTATCATAAGAAAAAAGCTTTTAATGCAGTAGAGCTTTACTGCAATAAAATCAAACGGGATTTTCCCCATACCAAAACTGCTCAGAAAACCAAGCTTTTAAAGCCTAAAGCTTAAGAAAAAGAAATCTATGAAAAAGCTTGTTTTTAGCTTTTTATTTTTTTTGACAGCTTGTGGATATCAGGTAATTGGCGTACAAAAACCTCAGCAGCTAATGCTGGCTGTTCCTTATGTTCAAGGTGATTTTAAAGGTTTTTTTACCGAAGAGCTGATCCGTTCTTTGGGAGCAGCCTCTCATATGTGCTTTGATAGCAAGGCTCAAAAACAGCTGGTAGTATCTATTGCAGATGAAAATTCTGAGAAAATCGGCTATCGCTATGACCGTGAACCGGACGGGAAATTAAAAAAGAATTTATTGCCGATCGAAAATAGACAGAAAATTAAGTTGAAAATAGAAATTATCGATAAAAAAAATAAGACTAGAATTTTCGGCCCTTTTGAGCTGGCAGAAGATATAGACTTCGATTATGTAGAAGAAGACTCTTTAAAAGATCTGTCTTTTATCGATCCTAATACAGGGCAAAGAAGAACCGCTCTGGCTTTTTCGCTAGGACAATTAGAATCTATTAGTTCTGCAGAAGAGGCTGCTAAAATAGCCCTTTATCAAAAAGCAGCAAAAAGACTGGTTGAGCTTTTAGATTCTAAATTAGTTTTCTTTCTCAAAATTCGTTAAGGTAGCTTCGGTTTCAATCATGTCCAAAAGATAATATTGTAAGACTTTTAAAACAAATTTTGGCGTGTTGTAGACTCCGGCAGTGGTAAAAACTATTTCTAGAGTGGTTTTATCTTCATGATTTAAAGCAATATAGACATAAGTGACAGGATTTTCATCTTCCATTCTGGGAACAATCCAAATAATGAACTGATCATTAAAAAGAGTAACTTTTTCCGGCGTTTCAATTACATGAAAGTATTGGGAGAAATCATCGGCATCATCTTTATCGCTATATAAAGATTCCAGTAGATTCAGCTCATGCAAGAGCTTTAAATCTACCGACACCACACCGTCGTGCGCCCATTTGCTTAGGTTACCAGTAAATTCCTGGTAAAGTTCTTCTATTTTATTTGGATTAAGCATCCCGCTGCACCAAAATATACCCTTCCTTATTTTGATTCTAGAATTTTATTTAAAGTAATGTCAAGTTTTGTTTTTAAATTTTAAATTATAAAATATATACACAAATTTATCTCTTTAAAGGTTAAAGGGTTTATTTTATTAAAAAATAGACTTGGCGCTATTTTATCTTTTTTTTTAAAATTGATTTTAAACTACAGGTGATTTTTAACAGATTAATCTAAGTAAGGAGCTTTAAGATGCGATCTATTTTGCAGGTGATTGTTTGTCTTTTTTTTATATTTTCTCTTGATTCTAAGCAGCTTGAAGTTTCTGTGGCGGCTAAATCAGCGATTTTGATCAATCGTCAAAACGGGCGGATTCTTTATGAAAAAAAAGCTTTTGAAGAGATGTATCCGGCCAGTATTACTAAAATTGTTACAGCGTTATACGCTCTGGATAAGAAATCAAATAGATTACAGGATCAGATTATTATTCCTGCCGAGGCTTTAAAAACAGTTTTTTCCAGTAAAAGATATGGTCATGAAGAAGATTTTCCAGCTTATTTTTTAGAGACAGATGGTTCTACAGTGGGGTTAAGTATTGGCGAAAAGATCAAGGTGCAGGATCTTGTGTATGCTATGATGCTAGCTTCCGGCAATGATGCTGCTAATGCTCTGGCGCATTCCTTGTCTGGTTCTATTCCTGCTTATATGAGCGAGGTGAATCAATATTTAAAAAATCTGGGATGCCAAAAAACCTGCTTTTTTAATCCCCATGGTTTGCATTATCCTAAACATAAAACTTGCGCTTGGGATATGGCGATAATCACTAAAAAAGCTTTAGAATTTGCAGAATTTAGAAAGCTGGTTTCTACTTTAAGATATCAGATCCCAGCTACAAATTTTCATACAGGTTATGATTTAAAACAGACAAATCGGCTAATTAAAGAAGGCCCTTATTATTATCCTTATGCAATTGGGGTGAAAACAGGTTATCATTCCCATGCCGGCTATACGTTGGTAGGCGCAGCAGATAATGGAAAAAGGCAGCTGATAGCTGTTTTATTAGGTGAAGAGCAAAATGAAAAACGTTATTTAGATGTCAGAAAATTGTTTGAAGCTGCTTTTTTAGAGAAGAAAGTTAAAGAAAAACTGTTCGAACAAGAGCAGTTTTTCCAAGCTGAAATAGAAGGTGGAAAAAAACCTTTGCAAGCAGAGCTTATGGAAAATGTGGAAATTAGCTATTATCCTTCTGAAGACCAAGAATATAAGGCTTTCATTTATTGGGATGATCTGATTCTGCCGATTGCAAAAGATGAAAAAGTGGGGGTTTTACAACTGAAAACCTTGGATGGCGAAATCCTAGTAGAAAAGCCGCTTTTTGCTAAAGAACAAATAACCAGGACTTTTTGGCATCTTATGAAACAGTGGTTTTTTTTAGCTCCTAAAAAAGCGGCTTAAAATAGGTTTTGGAAAATTTGTAGAAAATTGGCAAATGAAAGCTCTTCAGGGCGGCTATTTAGATTTAAATTCAGTTTTAAAAGCAGTTTTTCAATATGTTCTTTTATTGATTTTTTCTCTTTCTGAAGTTTTTTTTGCCTGACGATATTTTTATATTTGGTTTTAGGGTGTATTTTAGAATCCGTTTTTAAATTCTGCTGCAAGCTGTCTTTTAAACAAAAATCGGCAATGGAAGTTGAGATTTTTTTACGTCTTTTTTGAAAGGTGCTTTGTACAAAACTGTGCCATTTTTTTAATTTTGATTTCGGCAAGGGCGGTTTTTTAAGGTTTAAATTCAGCACGGCAGAATCTACATCAGGTTTTGGATAAAAACAGTTGTGAGATACGAAAAAAGCAATTTCTGGATCGGCATAAGTACGAATAAATAAGGTCAAAGCACCATAGGCTTTGGTTCTTACAGAAGCTGTGATCCTTTGAGCAAGTTCTTTTTGCAGCATAATGGTTAGAGAGCGGAAAGCTTCAAAATTTTCTAAAATTTTAACCAAAATAGGCGTTGTAATATGATAAGGTAAATTGGCGACTAACTTGAATTTTTTTAGGTTTGTTCGAGTTTTTTTTTCAGCTGTTTTTTCTTGAAAAGTTTGAGATCTGAAAATCTGTAAAAGGTTTTTAAGGTTTGTTTTTAAAAAATCTTGGTTTTGTACATATAAGTTAGGAAGATGAAAAGATTTTAAATAATCGGCAAAAGCAGCATCTTTTTCTACAGCTATTACTTGAGTTGGAAATTTTGGGAGGGACGTTTTTAGTAAGGCAAAAGTCAAAGTGCCGGGCCCCGGTCCTATTTCTAGAATTTTGTCACCTGCTTTGATATGGGCTGCTTTGATAATATTGTTGACTATGTTGCCGTCGATTAAAAAATTCTGAGAAAGGCTTTTTTTAGGTTGTAGGTCTAATTCTTTTAATAGTTGAATTAGCTGGGAAGGACGATAATTTTGCATAAGCTGATTTTGATTTAACGCAGAAAAAAAGGAGATAAGCTTTCGTCAGAGAGAATTTTGTGTAAAGAGGCCTCATCGATGCCATATTTTTTATAAAGCTTTTCAAAATATTTAGCGTTTTCTTCTTTGGCAATTTCTTGGAGCAGGTCATTTTTGATTTTTTCTGACATTTGATCAAAAGAAGGAGGATTAATATGGGTTTTATCTTTTAAATAGAAAATGCGCCAGGCTATTTTTCCGTCATATTGAGAGATCTGGGAAACAGGAGAGCTGCATTCTCCGATTTTTAAAGAGGCTAAAGCATTGCGGTAGGTATCGGAAAGTTCCGAGCTGGCTGTTGTATATTCAGGAGAAATTTGCACATTGTTATCCAGTTCTTTTTTGAGTTCATTTAAAGAACGGTTTTTATTTTTTAAAAGCTGATGCGCTTTGAGAGCCAATGTAGAGCTTTGTGCTTTATTATTGGTTTTGATAGTAGCTATTTGGAAATGAAAAACATCTCCTGCAGGCTGGTCGGCAACTGTTCTATTATATTCAGTGCGGATCATTGCAGGCGTTACTTTTTGCAAGGCTTTGGTATTTACAAAAAACCAGCGAATGCGTTTGGTAATTTCTTCATTTTTAATGATTTCAAAAGCCTCTTCATAAGTGAGGTTCAGTTGAGCTAAAGTTAAAGTAACATCAGGTCCGAAACGCTGTTGTAGAATTTCTTTAATTTCCGTGTCTTCAACTTTGACATCTTTGCTTTTAGCTTCGGCCAGCATCAGTTCGCTGTTAATCATATCAATTAAAGCAAACTTCCAGGAAGAAAGATAAAATTGATATTTGGCGGCCTCGGAAGAGATAATTTCAGGATGGGACTGATAGATCATATAATCCAGTTTTTTAGTTACGTCCAACATGGAGATGTTTTTGCCGTTGACAGTGGCTACAATATTATTATTAACAATAATTTGATGCTCCAGAGCAGTTTGTAGGGTCGGCTTTTGTGCAAAAAGCAGACCTTGAAATAGAAAAGCAGTGGATAAACTTTTTAAAATAAATTTTCGAAGAGAAAAATTTTGCATAGTTAAAAATCAACTTTTTTTTATTTGTTTATTTGTTTGGCTATTTTAGCATAAAAGTTTTTTATGTTTAAAGCTTTTGCAAAGCAGCGGCAAAAAAGCCATCAGGGCCTTGCGGCAAAGGCAGTAATTTAAGCGGTTCTTGCATTAGTCTGAGAGGATAGTTTTCAAGAAAAAATTTAATTTGATCTTCATTTTCCTGTTTAAAAATAGAACAGGTCGCATACAGCATACAGCCGCCTTTTTTAAGTAATGCAAAGGCTTTTTTAAAAATTTGTCTTTGCTTTTGCACCAGCTCTTGCAGCTCGGCTAAATTTAATTTGTATTTCATGTCAGGATTGCGCCTTAAAGTTCCAAATCCGGA